>NZ_JBIFFU010000079.1:0-1251 GCF_043557315.1 Sulfitobacter sp. 1A12779 | reverse complement strand
GGGTCGGTAGCTCAGGTGGTTAGAGCGCACGCCTGATAAGCGTGAGGTCGGAGGTTCAAGTCCTCCTCGACCCACCATCGCTTCTGTAGTTTCAGAATCCCTTTGGGGCCTTAGCTCAGCTGGGAGAGCGCCTGATTTGCATTCAGGAGGTCAGGAGTTCGATCCTCCTAGGCTCCACCATGAATTCTCTTGCCGCCTTTGATCCGTACGGATTAAAAGAAGGCATGAAGATTTGTGCCATCACAATGGTTTACCGCGATTATTGGGCGTTATCACAATGGTACGCGCATTACTCACGGCACCTAGGTTCGGAGCATCTTTACATCGTGGCCCATGGTCATGATCAGAAGGTTTCTGAGCTTTGCCCACGGGCGAATGTGATCACGGTGCCGCGGGGTGACCTGACTGGTTTCGATCGGGTTCGTGGACACCTGCTGAACGGCCTTCAGGATGGATTAGGTTCGCTATACGACTGGGTTATTCGCACAGATGCGGATGAGCTGATTTGTTTCGACCCGGAACGTTACGCTAGTTTCAGCGACCTGTTCGCCTCACGCAAGAGACCATGTGCACTCTTTGCTTTGGGAATGAACCTCGCTGAAATGGAGGGCGATCCTACGCTAACTGCGGAGGCTAACGTCCTGCACTACAGGCGTAAGGCGCATTTCTCCGGGCATTACAGCAAAGCCTGGGCGGTTCGGCGTGGAACGCATTTGGTGCGCCATGGCATTCAAACTGCCCCTGAGCGTATAGATGACACGCCATTCATCTTTCCCAAAGGTGTTTACTTGGTTCACCTCAAATACGCGAACCGCGCTGCGCTAATAGATGCAAACCAGCATCGGACGCTAATTGGCAACGCTGGTGGCAAAGGTCTTCCCGGTAAAGCTTGGGCGCAGGCAGATCGAGATGCATCCCGCTTCTACGCCGCTTTTCGCGAGTTGACCGAGCTGGATTGGCCCTTGGCGGAGCGACGCGCCTATCGGCGGATCAAGCGCGATCCAGTTCGAGATGAGAAGCTTAACGTGCTGCGTGCCAGATCGGTAAAGTTCCCGTTTCGGACGACCCTCCCAAAGTGGTTCGAAAACTGCTGATAGATTAGATCAGCAAGAGCGCTACGGCGCTCTTGCTCGTCCAATCTGGACGGCAGCGTGACATCCATCGGATGCACGTGATTGACATCGTAAAGAGAGATACTAACAACATGTTTGATCTCACCGCGTTAGGTGATGATCTCAGTTGCTGCCCTTC
>NZ_JBIFFU010000078.1:0-1265 GCF_043557315.1 Sulfitobacter sp. 1A12779 | reverse complement strand
TCGACCACAAGCGCAATTCCACCGAGAATGACGACGGTCCAACCCATGACTTCGGGTGGATCAATCATGCGCATGCCGCCTTCGTAGATCAGGTAGAAGCCGATCACGATCAGGGTCGTGTAGTTGATCAGGGCCGCGACGATTTCGACCCGGCCATATCCGAAGGTCATGCGCTCATCGGCCGGTCGGCGCGCGATCTTGCGTGCGGCAAAGGCAATGACAAGCGAAGCCATATCGGAAAAGTTGTGCAGCGCATCTGCTATCAGTGCCAAACTACCCGAGAATATGCCCCCGACGATCTGCGCAACGGTAAGAAGCCCGTTCGCCCAGATCGCGATGGCAACCCGCCGATCGCCAGAATCCGGATCGATATGGGCGTGCCCGTGGTCATGTGGCATTGGCAGGCTCCTCATGCGCGTGTGTCGCGCGTCGGTCAGTCTTCAGGCGACCGCTGCGCAAACCACGTACGCGCGCATTCATCCAGTGGCGTATGATATGACGGTAAAGGGCACCACGCAGCCATCCAAAGGATTGCCCATGGGACGAATAGAATGCGTCCGGCGTATCAAACACGCCGAAATCCTGCACGATGCCGGTTTTCTGAATGTAGGTATCTTCTCCGTTCCAGGCGACGGGAGGCGCGCCAAGGCAATCCGTGCCCGCGCCATAACCGCAGAGACTTTCTGTGTCCGAGAATGACGTTTGCAGGACATCGAGGAAAGCGTCATCCAGGATGAAGCCTTCAAGGTTGATCCAGGAATCTTGAAATTCGATCTCGACCCATGAGTGGAGAATTTCCTGCGGAGCAAGCGGATACACCAGCTCAGGGACAACACCGCGCTGCAAGCCCTTGTGGATCGTAAACCCATGCAACCGGCAACGAATGCCGACACCACGCAGCAGCGCCATCAAGAGCGTGCCTTTGGTATTGCACTGCCCGTAGCCGTCGGAAAACACTTCGGATGCGGGGATGTCGTCAGCTCGATTGTATCCGAACGCGATTTCATTCCGAACGAAATCATAGGCAGCTCCGATCCGATCGTGTTCGGATAAGCCGCGCCAGCTGCGGTTCCCAATTAGATGCGCAAGAGGCGCGGCATCAAAATCCAGTAGTTTGGTGGGTACAAGTAGGGGGTCGGTCATATGCAACGGGTCGCTCCTCGAATCGTCTTGGAACAAGACTAATTGCTATAGTCACTGTAGCTTCAATCCTTTCTTTCAGAAAGAATCTCCCGCAACTATTTGCCCGTATGAACTGCTTTGTG
>NZ_JBIFFU010000019.1:0-53810 GCF_043557315.1 Sulfitobacter sp. 1A12779 | reverse complement strand
GCTATGCTGCCGAAATGACCGCCTGACAGGCAGAGGTCTCGCCCCTCTCAAATAGGCGAAAACAAGTTGGCAATCCCAGGCGGGTTAACGTGACAACACCGGCTGGACCGCTGCCCAAAGGGCACGGTCTCGCGGCAACCAGACTGCCCGCGCGCATATCGAAACACTCATGTCCGCGCTGCCCGCTCATTGCAAAATCATCACGGCGATCGACGGCCACCCCGCCACACTTTCATGGCTCGGATCAGTCGCCGGGCACCAGACCATCCCGATGGGCGTCGAGCACTTCGGCCAGACCGGCACCATCGGCGAGCTTTACCGCCATCACGGCATTGATGCCGTCGCCATCGTGGAAAAGGTGAATGGACTGACGGCGGGGAAACATGTGAGCCAGGGCGTTCTGGGGTCGCTGATCTACAACTGACAGCCGACGTCCTGGCCTGCTCGGAGGGTCCTAAGCATCTTTGGGTTACACCAGACCGGTGATTGGCACTGTAGACCGCGAACCACCGCAATCCTCTCTTCGGCTTACCTCGTGGTCCGGCTGAAGCGCGACTGGGCGGCCGCGACGGTCTCGATCGTATCGGCGGCCTGCTGGCCCAAGGCTCCGGCAACGTCATGTGTCAGCAGATTTGTCAGGATGCTGAGTGCCCCCTTGGAGCGGAAGACGAGGCCGGTGTTGGTCGTCGCCGACAGGACGTGCTGGCTGTATTTCAAGGCCCAATGGCAGGATTCATCACAGATCACGATCATGTCGATCCCGGCCTCAACTGACAGCCCGGCGAGGGTCTCTGCCTGTACACTGTAGGGGTAAGTATCAACGATCACCAGTGTTTTTTTCTCCGCCGGATCGGTGAAGAGCGCACCGTAGGCTTCGTCCTGCCCGTCGAGATAGGATACTCTCGGTCGCACGTTTTCGAGCATCGCCGCAAAGCCGATGGCGATGTGCCGGATGATCTGGAAGCTGGTCATATAGACCGCCTCGGAGGCGGCCAAAAGTTCGACGCACTGATGCCAGTTCGGATCGTTGCGCAACCCGTGCACTTGCTCAATGGCGGCGATCTCAAGCCGCAAGTTCTGGCTGGCCCATTCCTCCAACCGGCCGGACTGACCGTAGCGTTCGAGGCGCTGACCAAGGCTGCCCTCCTCCGACAGGGCAGTCACGAATATTCGGCTTTGCTCGAACGACTTGGCTTCGGAAAAATCTCGGAAGCCGATCTTGCGGACAAATCGGCTGACCGTCATCGCGCTGACGCCGACCTTGGCGGCAAGAGAGGCATTGGTTTCGACCATCAGACCTTCGGGGTTGGTTTTCAGATAGTTCGCCAGCGACCGCTCTGCCTTCGAGAGGCTGGGCAAATGCTCCTGAATTCGTTGCGTTAATGAGGCGCTCATTCGATTATCTTACTGCGGTGCTGATCTTCGGAGTTCCCGGTGGCCAAGGCCGTCCGAACCGTGACCCGCCGCAAACGCCTGTGCAATAACGGGGTATGTTATGTCTAACCATGTTATTCTTGTAACTAGAACTCTATGGCGTTACAAGCGTAACCACAGGTTCTGGGGAGGAGCGGCGATCTATGGCAAGTACACACATAACTCGCTCGGGAAAACCGAGGGCCCGCGCACTGGGCTTGAACTTCGAGGGAAAACCAGGTCCAAGCAACAACATCACGGATGTTGACGGCGTATCAGTTGGGTACTCCACGATCGTCGAGGGTGATGGTGCGCTGCGCGTTGGTGACGGTCCCGTTCGAACCGGAGTAACTGCGATTTTACCGAGACGCCCCAAAAACCTCTCTATCCCGGTTTTCGCCGGCTACCACAATTTCAACGGCAACGGCGAAATGTCTGGCGCGCACTACCTCGACGAAGTTGGCCAACTGACCTTTCCGGTCACCATCACGAACACACATTCCTGCGGCGTCACCCGCGACGCCACGCTGAAATGGGCGAGCCGTGCGCATCCGGGCTCTCTGACTGATGCCTTCGGTTTGCCCGTTTCGGCGGAAACCTATGACGGGTTTCTCAATGACATCAACGGGTTTCATGTCACCGAAGATCATGTGTTCGAAGCCATCGAAACGGCTTCTTCCGGGGCTATCGAAGAAGGCAGCGTCGGCGGTGGGACGGGCATGAAGTGTTTTGGATTCAAGGCTGGGTCCGGGAGCGCCTCGCGGGTGGTCCGCTATGGCGACGAAAGCTACATGGTTGGTGTTTTCGTCCAGGCGAATTTCGGCACGCGCGAGCATCTGACTATCTGCGGCATAAACATCGGTGCCGGGCTGCCGGAACCCGCGATCGTGACGCACACACCGCCGACAGATCTGAGTTCGATCATCGTGGTGATTGCCACTGACGCGCCGCTGATGCCGCATCAGCTGACCCTTGGCAAACCCTGTGAGGAACAAATATCCGGAAAACTGATATTCCGAGCGCGCCGCGGGGCAGGGATGCTTGAGTGCGCCGCGCGATCGCGCGGCCCCAAGCAACTTCGGCGCGAAATGCGCGCAGTCATCTTTGCCATGTCACTCAAAACCTTCCGCGGGGATCCGTCGTTCGCTGTCCAGAACCCCAGATCGGAAGTTAGGCTGTTCTGCCTCGCCGCAATCGCCGCCGCTCGATCTCAGCCCTTGGCTAAGACAGCCATCGTCAGCAAAAGCATCGACGACTATGCAAGGGTTGCTCTCTTGCGCGCCTTCGAGAAGGAGCCTCGATTGCTTGCCGCGGTTGATCACATCGCGCAAAGGCGCGCGAAAAGCGCCGGCCCCATGACAGCCGCATCTCACAATTAAGGGCAAAAATTGTCGCCAAACACGTCCCGTCTCAGATTAAAGGGCTCTGCCTCAATCTGTGTGGCGGAACGGTAGCATTCGGGCCCTGAGGAGTTCTGGTCCAGCGCGACCGTACATGGCGCGCTTAAGGGTCTTCAGGCGATTGATCTGACCTTCCGCCTGGCCATTGCTCCAAGGCATCTCGATGGCGTTTTTGACCGCATCGAAGTCCCGGTTCAATGTGCGGGCAAAGCGCACGATGGGCACCAGGTCGGTTTCGATCGCGTCGTCGATCCATGCTGGGAGCGGGTCTGCTTGGCGGCCACGCAGGATGCCGTTGAACCGCATGGCGAGACAGCGCATCGTTGCGAAGGCGGGAGAGCCGGTCTTGAGAGCGTCGACTTTACGCGCCTGATCCGGGGTGAGCTTGCCGCGCGGTTTGATGCACAGCGCGGCCGCGATGACCGGCGAAATCGCGTGCCCCGTTTCCGGGTCCCGGACCGGCTCCAAGATCTGGTGCTCCACGGCTGGGCCCTTCGTGTGCTGTTCGGCTCTGCGCCAGCCCGCCAGCAACCGCTGCAAATGCGACTGACTCCCCTCGTAACCACGCTTTCGGATCATAACGAAAAGGGCGCTCCCAGTTCGAATGCCGTCCTTCCAACTTTGGCTCAGGAACTCTTCAAAAAACCACGGCGAAGTCCGCTTCAAAGCTGCCCGCCTGCGGTCCGGTGGTGTCTCGAACTGCAGCCATTTCGCGATGCTGCGACGCGGGAACCCTGTTCGCCGCCCGATCTCGCTGTAGGAAAGTCCTTGGTTTCGGAGCGCATGGATGGTGTTGAAAATCTCTTCCCGAGACGTCCTGTGCGCAAGGCGTGACTTCAGAAGGCTGCCGGCTGCGGTGATGTTGTCGGCGTCGGACAGCAGCGCCCTGCCGGTCGCACGACCGTGAAGGTTCATCTCCTCCTCGATGGCCTGCCTCAGGTTTTGCACGATATGGAACCGGTCAGCGACCTGCTTTGCCTGCGGTGCCCCTTGCCGGGCGGCCTTGGCGTAGAGACCGCAGCGATCTCTGCTGATCACTTCTACTTCGGGATGTCGCTTCAGCCAGTTGGTGCAGGTGACGACATCTCGATCTTCGAGAATGTCGATGACCACGCGACGCTCCAAATCGACAATGAGCGTGCCGTAGGTCTGCGACTTCCGCCAGCTCCAGTCGTCGATCCCGATGACCCTCGGCGGCTCGGCGGTGTCTTGAGCACGCTTCTTCAAATGCCTGAGCACCGTGTCATCGCTGATCCCAAGGCCCAAACGGTGCAGGAGCCGCTCGGCAGGCCGCCCGCCGGTCGCATGCCCAAGATGGCCGACAATCTTCCCGACACGCGAGGTGCGACGTGCAAAAGGACGCGCAATCCATGCGATTTGGTCTGAGAAAGTCCGGCGTGGGCAAGCGGGTGCCTGACATCGCCAGCGGCAAACCTGGAGTTCCACTGTGACCCCGTCTCTATGTGCGGGATAATCCTGCAGCTGCCGACGCCGCCAGCCGTGACGTCGGTGTGAATGCAATCCACAGTCTGGGCAGATGCCGATTGGTGTCAGACTGCCCGATACAATCCACCCGCCGGAATCACTTCGCTCGACGCTTTGAACCGAAACTTTGCCCCCAGGCGACCAGTGCTGCTTCGAACTCACAACTATACCTCCTGAATTTTCCAGTTTCAGGATAGTTGCGCCACACAAAGTGAGGCAGAGCCGATTAAAGGGCAACGCGACAATAAGACACTTATTTTCCGGGTTTGGCCATGGTGGATCGAGCAGACATCAACGCCGTCGACGATGCTGCGTGGGAACAGGCGGTCGCGCGGGAAACTGTGATCCGTCGGCTGGCAAACAAGTCACCGCCGAACCGTGCCGAGTTTCTCAAGGACTGCCGCGATCTTGGTCTCAAGCGCTCCCGCCTGTACGAGTTGATCTCAGCGTACAAGGCGCGCCCGGTCGCCAGTTCCTTGCTGGCGGCTCAAGTCGGAACACCGAGGGGCAGCCGTCGGCTGCCTGACGAGATCGAAACGGTGATTTCGGGGGCGATCGAGGAGTTTTACAAGTCCCTCCAGAAGCCGAGCATCAACGCCCTGCAAAAGGAGGTGCGCATGCGGTGCAGTCAGAGGGGTTTGCGTCCCCCGTGCTGGACCACGCTGCGGGACCGTGTGGCGGCGATAGATCCGGTCGAACTCACAGCGGCGCGTGAGGGCGCCAGAGCCTCTCGCCAGCGCCATCACCCGCTGCCAGGCAGCTATCAGGTCCAACGGACCTATGAGGTGGTTCAGATCGACCATACGCTGGTGGATGTCATCGTCGTAGATCGAATTCATCGGAAGCCTTTGCAACGGCCCTGGCTGACGCTCGCCATCGACGTCGCCAGCCGCATGGTGGCAGGGTTTTACCTGACGCTGGAGCCGCCATCGACCTTGTCGGTGGCACTGGCCATTCAGCACCTGGTGCAGCCCAAATTCGACTGGCTGGAGAGCTTGGGGATCGACGCAGACTGGCCCGCCGAGGGATTGCCGGATACCATTCACGTCGACAATGCCAAGGAGTTCCGCTCAAAAGCGATGAAGCGGGGCGCCGAGGAGCACGGGATTTCGCTGCAGTACCGGCCTATAGGTGCGCCACACTACGCAGGACGGCGGCAAGGCGGTCAGGCCACCCTCTCGCTGATCTGCGGAACGGCAGCCAGAAACGCGTCATTCTCGGCCGCTGTGCCCATGGTGACGCGCGCCCATGTCTGAAACGGCGCCTCCTGCCATGCCTTGATCAGGATCCCGGCGCGGCGCAGGCCCTCGGCAAACTCATTGGCGGGCTGGCCTGTGTCGAAAAAGACGAAATTGGTCTGGCTGGGCGCGCAGGGATAGCCCTTGGCGGTCAGCGCGGCGGCCACCCTGTCGCGCTCGGCCGCGGCGCACTGCAGCACGCGGTCCAGATGGGCGGTGTCGGCCAGCGCCTCGATCGCGCCTGCGGCGGCCATCGCGTTGACGCCGAAGGGATTGCGCGTCTTCATCAGCGCCCGGATCATCGCGGGTGCGCTGGCGATGCCGTATCCCACCCGCGCGCCAGCCAGGCCGTAGGCCTTGGAGAAGGTGCGCAGCACGATATGGGGCTTGCCGGATGCGGCCAGTATCCCGAGCGCGTCAAAGCGGTGCTGCGGGTCGATGAATTCGACATAGGCCTCGTCGAAGCAGATCAGCGTCGCGGGGTCAGCGGCCTCCACGATGGCGCGGAAGGCGTTTTCGCAGATTGCGGGGCCGGCCGGGTTGCTGGGCGACGAGAAGATCAGGATGCGCGGCGCGCTGCGCAATTCGGCTTTGATCGTCTCGACCGGAAAGGACCAGTCGGCCTCGAAAGGCAGCTTGGTCACCCGCGCGCCGAAGGTCAGCGCGCCGAACTCATGCAGGCCGAAACTGGGGCAGATCGTGACCACGTGATCGCCTGCGCGGATCGTGGCCCGAAAGAGCGCCCCGATCAGATCTTCCGAACCATTGCCGACGATGATCCGGTCCGCCTCGGCCCCGGTGCTTCGCGCAATGGCGCTGCGCAGTGCGGTGTTGGCGGCATCGGGATAGCGCGCGACACCCTTTGCCGCCTCCCGCATCACCTCGATCGCGCGTGGCGACGGGCCAAGCGGGCTCTCGTTGCTGTCCAGCTTGGCCACGCAATCGATGCCGTATGCGTCGCGAAAACGATCCAGTGCCAAGCCGGCATTATACTCCGGCAGATCGCGCACATCCTTGCGGATCAGATCATCGGGAAGCGGGTGTGTCATGGTTGCTGTCCTTGGCGTCAAAGGTCGAAAATCTTGCCGGGGTTCATGATGCCGCCCGGATCAAGCGCGCGTTTGATCCGGCGCATCACATCGAGGGCGGGGCCGTGTTCGGCGTCGAGATACGCCTTCTTGCCGAGGCCGACCCCATGCTCGCCCGTGCAGGTGCCGCCCATGGCGATGGCCATCTCGATCAGGCTGCTGTTGATATGCCGCGCCTCGCGCACCTCATCCGCATCGGCCGGATCATAAAGCAGCACCAGATGGAAGTTGCCATCCCCGACATGCCCGACCAGCGGCGCGATGATCGAGGTGGTGGCGATCACGTCCATGATTCCGCTGATGCAAGCGGGCAGTTGCGAGACAGGCACGCAGACATCCGTGGAGATCCCCTTGATTCCGGGCCGCAGCGCACGCGCGGCATAAAGCGCGTCGTGCCGGATGCGCCACAGCTTCGATGCGGCCTCCGCCGTCTGGGCCGCGTCGAAGCGCAGCGCGCCCTCCGCCAGATCGCGCAGGATCGCCATGTCATGCGCCACGGCCGTTTCGGATCCGGTCAGTTCGATCCAGAGAGTCGGATGCTCGGGAAGATCGGAGCCCGAATAGGCATTGATCGCGCGCATCTGGACGGTATCGGCCAGCTCGATCCGGTTCAGGCAAAGGCCGCATTGCAAGGCGGCCACGACCGTTTCGGTCGCCTTCCCGATGCTGGCGAAACTGCACATCGCGCTTTGCGCCGCCTCGGGGATTCCGAAAAGCCGCAAGGTCAGCTCGGTGATGATGCCGAGCGTGCCTTCGGAGCCGACCATAAGCCGCGTGAGATCATAACCGGCCGAAGATTTGCGCGCCCGACCGCCGGTCTTGATGATCTGCCCGTCCGGCATGACCACGGTCAGCCCCAGCACCAGATCCCGCATCGAGCCGTAGCGCACGGTCGTCGTGCCTGAGGCGCGCGTTGCCGCCATGCCGCCAAGGGTTGCATGCGCGCCCAGATCGACGGGAAAGAAAAGCCCGGTGTCGCGCAGATGCTCGTTCAGCGCCTGCCGGGTGACGCCGCAGGCGACGCGGCAATCCATATCCTCGGGATTGACCGCGATGATTTGGTCCATGCCGGACATGTCGATGCTGATGCCGCCGCGCGGTGCATGGATCTGCCCCTCGAGCGACGATCCGGCGCCGAAGGGAATGACCGGCACGCCGTGCGTATGAGCGGCGCGCAGGATGTCCGCGATATCTTCGGTGGATGTCGCCATGATCACGGCGTCAGGCCATTGGGGCGGAAGATGCGACTCGCCACTCCCGTGGTGCTCGCGTGCGGCGTCCGAGGTCAGCAGGCGCTCGCCGAACCGATGGCGAAGTTCTTCCAAGGCGGCGGTGAGGCTGTCGGTTGCGGCGGGGGTGTCCATGGGATGTGTCGACCTCGGGATCGGATGTGACAACGGGCCGCCGTTCCGGGCGGCCCGCCATATTGCAATTCTGCCCGATCAGGCGTTGAACCACCAGCGTTCGCCGCAGCGGTTGCCGTCAAGGTCCCAGTCGCCCGAGATCTCTTCGGGCGTGCCCACCTTGGATGCCTTGGCATCGAGGAAGTCGGCCCAGACCGGTGCGATCAGCCCGCCCTCATCCGACAGGATGCGCTGGCATTCGTTATAGAGCTCGCGGCGCTTGGCGTCGTCCTTTTCCGAACGGGCGGCGATCAGTGCGGTGTTGAATGCCTCGTTGTCCCAGTTGGTCGCGTTGTAGCCGCCTAACGCCTCCTTGGAGTAGGCGAGGCTGAGCATCAGATCCTCGTTGGCACGGCCGGACCAGCGCGAGGCGAAGAACGGCTTCTTGCCCCAGATGTTCGACCAGTAGCCATCCTCGGGCTCGCGCGCGACATTGATGGTGACGCCTGCCTGCGCGGCATGCTCGGCAAAGAGCTGCGCGGCCTCCACGGCGCCGGTAAAGGGCGTGTTCGAGGCGTGCAGCGTCGTCGTCAGACCCTCGGCGCCCGCGTCCTTCAGTAGCGCTTTGGCCTGCTCGGGGTCATAGCTGTGCTGGGGCAGATCGGGGTTGTGATAGCGATAGGCGTTGGAAATCGGCTGGTCATTGGCGATCGAGCCATAGCCATTGAGAATCTTGTCGACCATGTCCTGACGGTCGATCGCCAGTTTCATCGCCTTGCGCACGCGCACGTCCTGGAACAGCGGATCGGTGGTCATCATGCTGAAGCAGTAATGCACCTTGCCCTGCGTCTGGACCAGATCGACGCCTGGCATGACGGCCATCAGATGGGCCGTTGTCGGATCGACCGAGTTCATCACGTCGATCTGCCCGGTCTGCAGCGCGGTCGTGCGCGCATTGACATCTCGGATCGCCAGCATCTCGATTTCGTCGAAATGGGCGCGATCGGATTTCCAGTAGTTGGGATTCTTGCGGACGATGGATTTGATGCCCGGCTCGTAGGTTTCGAGGATATAGCCGCCGGTGCCGATCCCGGCATCGAAATTCATGTCATCCTTGGGCACGATGACCATCGTGGTCAGCGCCATGACAGGGGGGAAGCCTGCGTTCGGCTCGTTCAGGGTGATCGTCACCTCGTCGGGGGCAGTGGCCTGAACGTCCTTGATCACGGCGACAAGGCTCTTGGTCTGGCTGATCGTGTCCGGTCCGCGATGCAGGTTGATCGAAAAGACCACGTCATCGGCATCCATCGTCTTGCCGTTGTGGAATTCGACCCCCTGGCGAAGCTTGAACACCCAGACGGTCAGATCGTCATTGGATTCCCAGCTGGTGGCAAGCTCGGGCACCAGAACGCCGCCCGCCCCGATCTCGATCAGGTTGTTACGGATCTGCCATTGCAGGTTCTGCATGAACTTGGTCTCGTTCACCTGCGGATCCAGCGTCTCGCCCGAGTCGAAACTGCCGATCCCGAGGCGGAGAGTTCCGCCCGGCTGCGGCGTCGCCGCGCGCAGAGGCTGGCCCGAGAGGCCCAGAACGGCGGCCCCGCCCATGGCGCCCGCACCGATCAGGAGACTGCGTCGGTTCATTGAAATCGTCATTGAAAGATATCCCTGTTATGGGCCGACACCGATCATCGCCAGATGATTGAACACCCGTTGAGCGGGCGGCCGTTTGCGTGTTATTATGTCTATTGTTATTAGAATAGGTCTACCGCTGATCTTCTGACAAATGAGAATTGCGCAGACACTCTTTAGGCTTTCTAAGTGTATCTGGTGCGACCGCATGTTATAGGCAGGCTATGCAATCCACTCTTCCTCCTCTCCGTGCGCTTCAGGCCTTCGAAAGCTTCGGGCGGCTCGGTTCTGTCACGGCGGCGGCCAAGGAACTGGGCGTGACGCCCGGCGCGATCAGCCAGCAGATCAAGATCCTCGAGACGCAACTCAAGGTCCCGCTGATCATGAAGGATGGCCGGCGCGCATCACTGGCCCCTGCCGCGCGGTCGTATCACGACTTGCTGTCGGCCGGCTTCGCCAAGCTCCAGCAGGCGCAGGGGCTACTTGCCGAGCGGATGGCCGACCGGGACGTGAGTATCTCGGGGCTGCCGACCTTGCTGCTCAAATGGCTCAATCCGCGCCTTCACCGTTTCGAGGCGGCTCACGGCTCGGCCTCTTTCCGGCTTGAGGCCACCCATGTAGAGCCGGAGCCGCAATTCCTGAACCACATGTTCCGCCTGACCTATGGCGCGGCATCCGAGGTGCATCCGCATCGGCGCGCGCTCTTCCATGATGTCTGCTTTCCGGTCTGCGCGCCCGAATTCCTGGCGCGCCACCCCGAGGCGTCGGACCCTGAAGCGCTGGGATCGCTGCCGTGGGTCGATATCGACTGGGGTCCGGGCTATGCCAGCGTGCCGCGCCTTGGCGACTGGCTTGCGGCCCAAGATCAGCCGCGCCCCAGGCAGAAACCCGTCTCGATCCATTCTCTTTCCGGCTCGGCGCTGGAAGCTGTGGCAAGCGGGCAGGGCGTTGCCCTGGCGCAGCATTCATTTGCTTCGATGGATCTGAAGCTGGGACGGCTGGTGCGTTTGTCCGAGCAGTCCATCCCCATGCCCGAACCCTATTACATCTGTTGGTCGCCCATGCTGCTGGAGAATGATGTCTCGCGCAGGTTCCTGAACTGGATCCTGGCCGAGGCGCGCTCTGGCCAGGGCGCCGACCGATTTTCCATAAGGCAGGAAAACTAAACAATCACCCTGCAGAACGACGTTTAATTTTGCCATGTCTTCAATATAGATCGGAGAGGTCCAGCCACACCCAAGCCAGTCAGGAGTCCAGGTATGTTTTTGAAGAACGCATGGTATGTCGCCGCATGGAGCGACGAGATCAAGGGCGAGCTGCAGCAGGTCAAGGTGCTGGGCGAGAAGATCTGTATGTTCCGCAACAGCCACGGCGAAGTCATCGCGATGGAGGATGCCTGCCCGCATCGCAAGCTGCCGCTCAGCAAGGGCCGGATCAAGGATGACAATGTCGAATGCGGCTACCATGGCCTGACCTTCGATTGCGCGGGCCAATGCGTCTGGGCGCCGGGAGGCGGGCGCATCCCCTCGGCCGCCAAGGTGCGTCCCTATCCGGTGCATGAGAAATACGGGCTGGTCTGGATCTGGATGGGCAATGCGGCGATCGCGGACCCCGAGGACATCATCGACATCCCGAATTTCGACAATCCCGAATGGGGCATCAATCGCGGCGCGGCGATGGAGCTGAACTGCAATTACTTGCTGATGTGCGACAACCTGCTCGATCCGACGCATGTGGCCTGGGTCCACGAGTCCTCCTTTGCGGCCGCGGCGACCAAGGACACGCCGCTGCGCGTGACCAAGACTGACACGGGCGTCATCGTCCACCGCTGGATGATGGATCACGAGCCCGCGCCCTTCTACAAGAAGGTTGTCGAGTTCGAGGGCAATTGCGACCGTCTGCAGCATTACGAAGTGCGCTATCCCAGCCACGCGCTGATCCGCGCCGTGTTCACCCCCGCCGGAACCGGCGGCGTCGATGGCACCCTGCACGAGAAGACGTTTGTCATGGACAGCTACAACTTCATGACGCCTACTACCGAGACCGAGACGCGCTATTACTGGTTCCAGCTGCGCAATATCCGTCCTGACGACGAAGAGCTGTCGAAAATGATGAGCGAGGACGTGCGCAGCGCATTCGAAGAGGATCGCGCCGTTCTGAACGAGGTGCAGATCGGCATGACCGAAAAAACTTCACCGCATATCGACCTGCATATCGACGCGGGCCAGCTGCGATTCCGGCGGCAACTGGAAGCGATGATCGCCGAAGAGGCGATGGTCGACGCCAAGATGAGCCAGTGACATGGCTGGCGGTTTCCGCGCGTTCCGGGTCGCTCGCAAGCTGCGCGAGAGCGACATCATCACCTCCTTTTATCTCGAGCCGGCGGATGGGGCGCCGCTCTGGTCTCCGTTGCCCGGTCAATACCTGACGCTGCGGGTGCCGGGCGCGGACGCTCCGGTGCTCAAGACCTATTCGGTCTCGAACCATGTTTCCGACGGGCAGGCCCACCGCATCACGGTGAAACGCGAGGCGGGGCAGGGCGGCGCGCCCGATGGCGTGGGATCGTGCTGGCTTCACGACGGGGTGCAGGAAGGCGACCAGATCGAGATCGCGGCCCCGCGCGGCGGTTTCGTCCTCGACGAGACAAGCCGCCGTCCCGTTCTGCTCCTGTCGGGCGGGGTCGGGCTGACGCCGCTTGTGTCGATGCTGCACAGCCTCAAGGATAGCGGGCGCGACGTCTATTTCATCCATGCTTGCGAGAATGGTGCGGTCCACGCGTTGCGTGACGAGGTCGAGGCATTGGCGGGCGAAAATATCCACGCATTCTTTGTCTATCGCACGCCCTCCGAGGAGGATCGTCGCGACGCGCGCTTTCACGCCGAGGGGGTGATCGACAAGGCATTCCTGCAAGACCATGTCCCGATCGGTGATTACGAGGCCTACATGTGCGGCCCTGTGCCGTTCATGGCGGCGATGTACCAGTTGCTCCAGGAGCTGGGCATCCCGAAGGACCGGATCGCTTACGAGTTTTTCGGCAAGGCGATGTCACTGGATCAGGTGAGCCCCGCGTCCTCCGTTGCGCCATCGCAGGCCGCGTCGAAGGCGGCGGCCTCGATCCGCTCGCTGACCTTCCTGACCAACCCCGATGCCTGGGCCAGCGATGAAACCGCAGTCGAGCTGGCCCCGAAAGCGGCGCCTTTCGCAGTGGCGGGCGATGTGACGTTTCGCAAATCCGGCAAGGCGGCAACATGGGACGGAGAATCCGCGTCCCTGCTCGAGTTGGCCGAGGCTGCGGGCCTCGCGCCTGAATTCAGTTGCCGTGCGGGGATCTGCAACACGTGCAAATGCGCGCTGATCTCGGGCGAGGTCGAATATTTCGAGGATCCACTGAACCCGCCCGCTCCGGGGGAGGTGCTGATTTGCTGCGCCCGTCCCAAGGGGCCGGTGGTGCTGGATATCTAGCCCGCGCAGCGCGCGGTCTGCTCCAGCAGAGCATCCAGTGCCGTGCCGGAGAGTTCCGGGCAGATAACGCAAAGATGATCGCCGGGCGCGACAATCGCGCCCGCACGCTGAATGGCGACAATGCCTGCGACGGGCGCGGTCAGGTCAATGGCCGAAACGTCCAGACGATGCAGATCGCGTAGGCGGGCGATAGGCTGACCAGCGCTGACCGCCTCGCCCAACGCAACCAGCGGCTCGGCAAGCGCGTGGTGATCCGATGTAACAGCCGCCGAAGCGGCGCCGAGATCCAGAAACCGCGTCTGCGGCGCGGGTCCCGCCCCCAGACGCGTCGCTGCCGCCTCGTGCAGGATGCCCGCGTCAACCAGCACGCGCAAGACGCCCTGCCAGCCTGCCTCTAGCGCGCGCCGTGACACCTTGCCCTCACCGCCCAGCTCGCAGGACAGCATGGCGCAGCCCGCCGCATGAGCGGCCCCGTCGAAATCTCCGGGTGTGTCGCCGGGCGGCACGACCATCGCGAAAGGCAGGCCCATTGTCGTGGCCATGGCGCGCGTTTGCGCATCGCGGGCCGCATCGCCCGAAAGGCAAAGATAGGCGGCGTCGAGATAGGCGGTGCCCGTCCCGCCCGAATGCAGGTCGATGGCGATATCGGCCAGCGGCATGAGCTGCGTGGCCACGAAACCTGCAATCTCGCGGGTGGGGCCGGCATGGGCCTCTCCGGGGAAGGAGCGGTTCAGGTTGCCGCCATCCAGCGGCGATGTGCGGCTGACGGCCTCGATCGCAGGCATGTTGAGCGCGGGCGCGAGGATGAGGCGGCCGTGCAGATCTTCGGGCTCGAGCCGCTCGAAGAGCCGGCGGGCGATGATCTGCCCTTCATATTCGTCGCCATGGTTGCCGCCGCAGATCAGGGCGGTGGGGCCATCCTCGCCGCGTATCACGCCCAGCGGTGCGCGGATTGCCGAAAAGGCGTGCCGGTTGCCCGAATGCGTCAGGCCGTATTGCCCCGCCCGCTTGCCAGCGGCATCGAGATCGAGGGGCGATGACAAGGTGCCGAACGCAAGACCCATCATGACGCGCCTTGCCCGCTTTCGCCCCGGGCGGCCAGAAGCCGGGTCAGCCACTCGGGATCCATTTCAGGCACCGATGACAGAAGAAGCTCGGTATAGGGGGCGTGGGGCGGCGTAAAGATGTCGTCCTTGGTGCCCTGCTCGACGATGACGCCGCGTTGCATCACCACCACGGTATCCGCGATGGAGCGAACCGTCGCCAGATCATGCGTGATGAACATGTAGGTCAGGTTCATCTCGCGCTGCAGCCGGTCCAGAAGGCGCAGGATGCCCTCGGCGACCAGCTGATCGAGTGCGGAAGTCACCTCGTCGCAGATGATGAATTCGGGCTCGGCCGCCAGTGCGCGGGCGATGCAGACGCGCTGTTTCTGCCCTCCTGACAGCTCGCCGGGCAAGCGGTCGATGAATTCGTCCGGATCGAGCTCGATCAGGGTGAGCAGCTCGCGGATGCGCGCCTCCTTGGCGGCGCCCTTGAGGCCGAGAAAAAACTCCAGCGGCCGGCCAAGCACCTCGCGGATGCGCTGCTTGGGGTTCAGCGCGGTATCGGCCATCTGGTGGATCATCTGCACATGGCGTTGCAGATCAGGCGTGCGATCCCGGCTCGAGGCGGGCAGGGGCGTGCCGTCGAATTCGATCGAGCCCTGCCACGGCGGCAAGAGGCCCATCACGACACGCGCGAGGGTGGACTTGCCCGATCCGCTTTCGCCGACGATCGCGACGGTCGATCCGCGCGTGATCGTCAGGTCGATATCCTTGAGGACCGTGACTGCGCCATAGCCTGCCGTGACCCGCTCGATTTCCAGCAGCGGCGCGATGCCTTCCTCCTGCGGGGGCAGGGGATCGCGGCGGAATTCGCGAACGGCCCAGAGGGACTTGGTGTAGTCCTCTTGGGGATCGGCCAGCATGTCGCGTGCGGGCGCATCCTCGACCTCTTCGCCGCGTAGCAGCACCTTGATCCGGTCGGCCATCTGCGCGACGACCGCCAGATCATGCGTGATGTAGATCGCGGCGGTATTGTATTCGTGCACGATGTCACGGATCGCGGCCAGAACCTCGATCTGGGTGGTCACGTCCAACGCGGTCGTCGGCTCGTCGAAAACGATCAGATCGGGGCGGCAGGACATGGCCATCGCCGTCATCGCGCGCTGAAGCTGCCCGCCCGAGACCTGATGCGGATAGCGAAAGCCGATTTGATCGGGGTCCGGCAGGCGGATCTTGCGATAGAGCTCGACCGCATCGCGCTGCGCCTCGGCGCGGCTCATGACGCCATGCTTGACCGGGCCTTCGGAATACTGGTCGATCAGCTTGTAGGCTGGGTTGAAGGCTGCGGCCGCGGATTGCGCGACATAGGCAATGCGCTTGCCGCGCAGCTTGCGCAGGGTATTGGCATTCGCACCTACCAGCTCCTGCCCGTCGAACCTGATCGAGCCGCCGCTGATCCGGCAGCCGCCCTTGGTATAGCCCATGGCGGCGAGGCCCAGCGTCGATTTGCCGGCGCCGCTCTCGCCGATGAGGCCCAGGATCTCGCCGCGCCTCAGCCCCAGATCGACACCCTTGATGATGGGCTTCCATGCCCGGTCGGAGCGTCCCTCGATACGGATATCGGTCATCTCCAGCAGCAGATCGCTCATGCGTTACTCCTTGAGGCCCGAGGACATGTGCAGCACCCAGTCGACGATCAGGTTGACCCCGATGGTCAGCAGCGCGATGGCCCCGGCTGGTAGCAGCGGCGCAAGGCCGAATGTCGCCATCTGCCAGGTCGAGAAATCGGCAAAGCCGATCAGCTTGGCGCTTTCGCGGACCATGCCGCCCCAGTCGGCGGTGGGCGGTTGGATGCCGAGGCCGAGGAATGACAGCGCCGAGATGAAGAGGAAGACAAAGCAGAAGCGCAGGCCGAATTCCGCGATCAGGGGCGCCGCGGCATTGGGCAGCACCTCCTTGCGGATCAGCCACCACAGGCCCTCGCCGCGCATCCGCGCCACCTCGATATAATCCATTGTCAGGATGCCTTGGGCGACGGCGCGCGACAGGCGGTAGACACGGGTGCTGTCCAGGATGGCGATGACGAAGATGAGGGCCAGGACCGATGTACCGGTGATGGTCAGGATGAGCAGCGCGAAGATCAGCGCCGGGATCGCCATCAGCACATCGACCACGCGCGCACTGATCGCGTCGAACCATCCGCCGAGGGTAGCGGCCAGAAGGCCCATGGTCGCGCCTAGAAGGAAGGCCAGCGCCGTTGTGGCCAGCGCGATGCCAACCGTATTGCGCGCGCCGTAGATCAGACGCGAGAGCACGTCGCGCCCCAGCGCATCGGTGCCAAGGTAATGTGGCGCGGCCCAGGGCTGATATTGCGCACCCACCGAGGCCGCCTCGGGATAGGGGGCCAGCAGCGGCGCGGCAATGGCCAGGACGGCGTAGAGACCGATGATCGCGATGCCGATCCAAGCCGAAACCGGCGCGCCGCGCAAGGTGTATAGTATTTCGTTCACGGCGCTACCTCGGGTGCAGAAGGCGGGGATTGGCGATGATCGACAGGATATCCGCCGCGAGGTTCAAAATGATGTAGGTGGCCGCGAATATCAGGCAGGCGGCCTGCACCACGGTCACATCGCGATTCGACACCGCATCGACCAGGATCTGACCCAGGCCGGGATAGACGAAGACCACCTCGACCAGCACCACCCCGACGATCAGATAGGCAAGGTTCAGCGCGATCACGTTTATGATCGGCGCGAGCGCATTGGGCAGGGCATGAACCGCGATCACGCGCCAGCGCTTCATCCCCTTCAGATGCGCCATCTCGATATAAGGCAGAGCCAAGAGGTTCAGAATCGCCGCCCGAGTCATGCGCATCATGTAGGCCAGCACGATCAGCGTCAGCGTCATCGCGGGCAGAAACGTCAGGTAAAGCCGCTCGCCGAGGCCCGTGCCGGGATCGACATTGGCGAGGCTGGGAAACCAGCCGAATGCCACCGAAAAGATCAGGATCAGGATATAGGCGATGAAGAACTCGGGGAACGAGATCGCGGCCAAAGTCGAGCTGCTGAGTATCCGGTCGAAGACAGATCCGTTATAGAGCGCGGCCAGCATGCCCGACACCACGGAGATCGGAACCGCGATCGCGGCGGCATAGCCTGCAAGGAAAAACGTGTTGGCCGCGCGCTGGCCGATCAGTTCGGAGATGGGGCGCTGATTGGCGAGGCTGATGCCGAAATCGCCCGTGACGGCGCCGCCAAGCCATGACAGGTAGCGCGCGGGCAGGGACCGGTTCAGATCGTATTTCTCGCGAAAGGCGTTCAGGCTTTCTTCGGTCGCGGCCTGGCCAAGAACCTCGGTCGCGATGTCGCCGGGCAGCATTTCGATGGCGCCGAAGATGATGATCGTCACGACGAAAAGCGTCATGCATCCGACCAGCAGTCTTTTCAGAATGATCGACAGGATAGTCCGCATCTAAACCGCTTCTTGTCCAAGGGATTCCGTTTATGTCTAGACTATATATAGGGTGATTGAGGTCGCCTAGCCCCGCAAGCGCAGGCTTGAAGCGCCGTCGTTTAGAATATCTACAAGGTCGCGCCGCAGGCTTGGTGTGGGATAAGATATAGACTATAACTGCAATAGCGCGAACTTATGCGAAGGCTTGCCCGATGAATGCCACTTACAAGGATGTGAAATCGGACATCCTGTCCAAGATCACCAGCGGCCATTGGCAGCCCGGCAGCTTTATCCCGAACGAGATCGAGCTTGCGGAAACCTATGGCTGCGCCCGCGCGACCGTGAACCGCGCTATGCGCGAGCTGGCGGATGACGGCCTGATCGAGCGGCGGCGCAAGGCAGGCACGCGAGTCCGCGCAAGTCCGATCCGGCAGGCGCGTTTCGACATTCCGCTTGTGCGCCGCGAGATCGAGGACAAGGGCGCCGAATATCGCTACAGCCTAGCGTCGCGCAGCATCGAGACTGCGCCCGACTGGCTGCGCACGCGGCTTCAGCTGGGGCAGGGGGCCGACGCGCTGCACCTCGTCTGCATGCATTACGCCGATGGCGATCCGTTCCAGCACGAGGATCGCTGGATCAATCTCGAGGTTCTGCCGCAGGCGCGAGATGCCGACTTCTCGCAGGTCGGGCCCAATGAATGGCTGGTTTCGACCATTCCCTTCTCGACGGCCGAGATCAGCTTTTCCGCCACGCTGGCCGATGCCGGTATGGCCGGGCATCTCGGCTGCCAGCCGGGCGATCCGCTCTTTACGGTCGAGCGGGCCACATGGTTTGAAGGCAGCGCGAACACCTTCGTCAAGCTGGCCTATCGCCCCGGCCATCGCATGACCACGCGCTATTGAACGCACTCCTTGAAACGAAAGGATCCGCCATGAGCATTCAGCCGCTCGCGCCCTTGATTACGCCCTGTCTGATCGTCGACGAGGCCAGGATGATGCGCAACATCAAGAGGCTTGAGGGTCACGCAGCCAGCCTTGAAGTGCCGCTGCGCCCGCACCTCAAGACTGGCAAGTCGATAGAGGTGGCCCGCCGGATGCTGGCCGGCGGCACAGGGTCTGCCATGGTCTCGACCCTCGCCGAGGCCGAGGTGTTCGCCGCGGCCGGGATCCGCGACATCACCTATGGCGTGGGCATCGCGCTGAACAAGCTGGACCGGGTTCTGGACCTGCACCGCGCCGGATGCCGCCTGACTGTCCTGGTGGATTCCGCCATGCAGGCGCGCGCGGTTGCGGAGGCGTCGGCGCAGGCGGACATCGCCATTCCCGCGCTGATCGAGATCGACAGCGACGGCCATCGCAGCGGGCTGGTGCCAGACGATCCCGAGATCATCGAGATCGGGCGCATCCTGCATCAGGGCGGCGCCGAGTTGGCGGGCGTCCTTTGTCATGCGGGCCAGAGCTATGGTGCCGTGGGCCATGCCGCGCAGGCCGAATTTGCCGAGGTCGAGCGCGCCGCATTAGTGCGGGCCGCCGAGGCGCTGCGCGCGGCGGGCCTGCCATGCCCCATTGTCAGCGCAGGATCGACGCCCACGGCCCATGCGGCGCAGGATCTGACCGGCGTGACCGAGCTGCGCGCAGGCGTCTATGTCTTTTTCGACCTGGTGATGGCGGGTATCGGCGCCTGCGCGGTGGATGATATCGCGCTGTCGGTGTTGACCACGGTGATCGGCCATCAGCCCGCGCGCGGCTCGATCATGGTCGATGCGGGATGGATGGCCATGTCGCGCGATCGCGGCACGGCGGCACAGGAGGTGGATCAAGGCTATGGTCTGGTCTGCGACGAGGCGGGGCGCCCGATCCCCGATCTGATCGTCACCCAGACAAGTCAGGAGCATGGGACGATCGCACTGCGGCCCGGATCAAGCGCAGCGATGCCGGCTCTTCCCATCGGCACGCGCCTGCGCATCCTGCCCAACCATGCCTGCGCGACCGCGTCGCAGCATGGGCACTATAATGTCATTCCCGCCAAGGGCGGTCCGCTCATGCAATGGGAGCGCTTCGGGGGCTGGTAGCGGGACCGCCGCCGGGGAGGGCCCCGGCGGCGCATTGGCTCAGAGGATGCCGGGCAGGTTCAGGCCCTGTTCGCGGGCGCAGTCCAGCGCCTCGTCGTAGCCGGCATCGGCGTGGCGCATGACGCCGGTGGCCGGATCGTTCCAGAGAACGCGCGCGATGCGGCGATCCGCATCTTCGGAGCCGTCACAGCAGATCACCATGCCCGAATGCTGGCTGAAGCCCATGCCGACCCCGCCGCCGTGATGCAGCGATACCCAGGTGGCGCCCGACGCTGTATTGAGCAGCGCGTTGAGCAGCGGCCAGTCGGACACTGCGTCCGAGCCGTCCTTCATCGCCTCGGTCTCGCGGTTCGGCGAGGCGACCGAGCCGGAATCGAGGTGATCGCGGCCGATAACGATGGGCGCCTTCAGCTCGCCATTGCGGACCATCTCGTTGAAGGCGAGGCCCAGCTTGTGACGCACGCCGAGGCCGACCCAGCAGATGCGCGCCGGCAGGCCCTGGAAGCTGATCCGCTCGCGCGCCATGTCCAGCCAGTTGTGCAGATGCGTGTCCTCCGAGAGGATCTCCTTCACCTTGGCGTCGGTTTTGTAAATATCCTCCGGATCGCCCGACAGGGCGGCCCAGCGGAAGGGGCCGATGCCGCGGCAGAAAAGCGGGCGGATATAGGCGGGCACGAAACCGGGGAAGGCAAAGGCGTTTTCCAGCCCCTCTTCCAGCGCGACCTGGCGGATGTTGTTGCCATAGTCGAGCGTGGGCACGCCCGCGTTCCAGAAATCGACCATCGCGGCGACATGCACCTTCATGCTGGCGCGGGCGGCTTTCTCGACGGCCTTGGGATCGCTCTCGCGCTTGTCGCGCCATTGGGCCATCGTCCAGCCCTGCGGCAGATAGCCGTTCACGGGGTCATGCGCGCTGGTCTGATCGGTGACGATATCGGGATGCACGCCGCGGCGGACCAGCTCGGGGAAGACATCGGCGGCATTGCCCAGAAGGGCGACCGACTTGGCCTCGCCCGCCTTGGTCCAGCGCTCGATCATCTCCAGCGCCTCGTCCAGCGTCTCGGCCTTTTCATCGACATAGCGGGTGCGCAGGCGGAAATCGATGCTGTCGGGGTTGCATTCGACCGCGAGGCAGCAGGCGCCGGCCATCACGGCCGCCAGAGGCTGCGCGCCGCCCATGCCGCCGAGGCCGCCGGTCAGAATCCAGCGTCCCTTGAGGTTGCCATCGTAATGCTGGCGGCCTGCCTCGACAAAGGTCTCGTATGTACCCTGCACGATGCCCTGGCTGCCGATATAGATCCAGCTGCCGGCGGTCATCTGGCCATACATCGCCAGACCCTTTTTATCGAGCTCGTTGAAATGATCCCAAGTCGCCCAATGCGGCACGATGTTCGAGTTGGCGATCAGCACCCGCGGCGCGTCCTTGTGCGTCTGAAATACGCCCACGGGCTTGCCCGATTGCACCAACAGCGTTTGGTCCTCTTCGAGATCCTTGAGGCTGGCCACGATGGTGTCGAAATCGTCCCATGTGCGCGCGGCGCGCCCGATGCCGCCATAAACGACAAGCTCATGCGGGTTCTCGGCCACATCGGGATGCAGGTTGTTCATCAGCATGCGCATCGGCGCTTCGGTCATCCAGCTTTTCGCCGTGATGTCGGTGCCGGTGGCGGGGTAGATGTCGCGCGTGTTCTTGCGGGGATCGCTCATGCTTTGCCTTTCAGTGTGGGGGCCAGGTCAGCCAGTTTGGTCAGGATGTCTGTCAGATGGGCGCGCAGGCGCGCGGCCTTGGCATCGTCATAGGGCCAGGGCGCGGCCTCGGCCCCGAGATATGTGGACTGCGCCAGCTCCATCTGGATTGCGTGAATGCCGGTCGGCGGCTGGCCATAATGGCGCGTGGTCCAGCCGCCCTTGAACCGCCCGTTCAGCACGCTGGTATAGCCGTCTGCGGCCCCGCAGACCTCGCGCACGGCGCGCTCGATGGCCGGATCACAGGTCTCACCCATATTCGTGCCGATGCTGAAATCGGGTAGCACACCATCGAAGAGGAACGGGATTTCCGAACGGATCGAGTGGCAGTCGTAAAGAATCGCGACGCCGTGGATCTCCTTGACGCGGTCCAGCTCGGCCTTGAGCGCCGCATGATAAGGCGCGTGGTAGGCAATGCGCCGCTCCTCGATCTCGGTCTCGTCAGGCGCGCGGTTCCAGATGTCATGCCCGTCGAAATCCGTCAGCGGCACGAGACCGGTAGTGTTCTGACCGGGATAGAGGGACGCGCCCGACGGATCGCGATTGGCGTCGATCACATAGCGGTGGAAGGTTGCCCGCACGATCGTGGCATCCGGCAGCAGTCCCTCGTAAAGCCGGTGAATATGCCAGTCGGTATCGTCGAGGCCGCGGCCGCGGTCATTCAAATCTGCCGCGATGGCATCCGGCACGTAGGTGCCGGTATGCGGCAGTCCGAGAACAATGGGGCTATCGCCGCGGGTGATTTCGACCGGACTCATGCGCCCAACTCCGGCATCGGGGTGCCTGCCGCGTCGATGATGGCGCCCGTGGCGATCAGCTGCGCCGCGCGCTCCAAATCGGGGGCCATGTAGCGGTCATCGCCCAGCGTCTCGACCTCTTGCCTCACACGCGTCACGATGCGTTGCAGGGCGCTGCTGGTGGCAAGCGGCGCGCGGAAATCGACACCTTGCGCCGCGCAGAGAAGCTCGACCCCGAGGATGCGATTGAGGTTCTCCAGCATCTGCGTGAGGCGGCGCGCGCCATGCGCGGCCATGCTGACATGGTCCTCCTGGTTGGCGGAGGTGGGCGTGCTGTCGGTGACGCAGGGATTTGCCAGATGCTTGTTCTCGCTCATCAATGCCGCTGTCGTGACCTCGGCGATCATGTAGCCCGAGTTGAGGCCGGGGCGCGGCGTCAGGAAGGGCGGAAGATCGTGGCTGAGCACGGGATCGACGATCAGCGCGACACGGCGTTGCGCAATGGCACCCATCTCGGCAATCGCTAGCGCGATCATGTCGGCGGCAAAGCCGACCGGCTCGGCGTGGAAGTTTCCGCCCGATACAATGAGATCGGCTTCGGTCAGGACCAGCGGATTGTCCGTCGCCGCGTTTGCCTCGATCTCGAGGGTTTGCGCGGCCTGCCGCAGCACATCCATCGCGGCGCCGGTCACCTGCGGCTGGCAGCGGATGCAATAGGGATCCTGTACGCGCGCATCGCCGTCCCTGTGGCTCTCTCGGATCTCGGAGCCCTCCAGAAGCGCGCGCATCGTCTCGCCTGCCTCGATCTGGCCGCGATGGCCGCGCAGGCTGTGGATCTCGGGCTGCAGCGGCGCGGTCGAGCCCATGATGGCGTCGGTCGACAGCGCCGATGTGGCCAGCGCGGAATGTGCCGCGCGCCATGCGCCGAAAAGGCCCGCCAGCGCGAATGCGGTGGAGAATTGCGTGCCGTTGATCAGCGCGAGGCCTTCCTTCGGGCCAAGCTCGATCGGGCTGAGACCGGCCGCGGCCAGCGCCTTGCCGCCGGGCATCACATCTCCACCGAATTCGGCCTCGCCATGCCCCATCATCACGGCTGCCATATGTGCCAGCGGCGCCAGATCGCCAGAGGCCCCAACCGAGCCTTGCGCCGGGATCACGGGCGTCACGCCCTTGTCCAGCATCGCCTCGATCAGGGCGACCAGCTCCAGCCGGACGCCCGAGGCGCCCCGCCCGAGGCTGAGCAGCTTGAGCGCCATCAGCATCCGCGCCATGCGGCGCGGAATGGCGGGGCCGACGCCGCAGCAATGCGAAAGGATCAGGTTGCGCTGCAGCGTAGCCGTGTCCTCGGACGCGATCTTGACGGAGGCCAGCTTGCCAAAGCCGGTATTGACGCCATAGACGGCATCCGTCCCCGCGACGGCGCGGGCGATGCGCGCATGGGCGCGCTCGATATCCGGATGGCTCGCGGGATCGAGGCGCACGGCGCATTCGTCCCAATAGATCTGTGCCAGGTGGTTTAGCGTCACGGCGCCGGGTGTCAGGGTGAGCGTGGTCACGAATTGCCTCCGAAGATGCGGGAATGAAGCGGGTTGAACCCGATGCGATAGCTCAGTTCGGCCGGTGCCTTGATGTCCCATACGGCCAGATCGGCGCGCATGCCCTCGGCGATGGTTCCGCAATCATCCAGCCCCAGCGCGGCGGCCGCATTGCGGGTCGCGCCGGCCAGCGCCTCTTCGGGGGTCATGCGGAACAGCGTGCAGGCCATGTTCATCGTCAGCAGAAGCGACGTCAGCGGCGACGAGCCGGGATTGTTGTCGGTGGACAGGGCCATCGGCACGCCATGCTTACGCAGGCTCTCGATGGGCGGCGTTTGCGTCTCGCGGATGGTGTAGAAGGCGCCGGGCAGGATGACGGCGACGGTTCCGGCATTAGCCATCGCAATGACGCCGTCTTCGTCCAGATACTCGATATGATCGGCGGACATCGCCCCATTGCTTGCCGCCATCTTCGCACCGCCGAGATTCGACAGCTGCTCGGCATGCAGCTTGAGCGGCAGGCCCAGCTCCTGAGCCACATCGAAGACGCGGGCGATCTGCTCGGGCGAGAAGGCGATGCCTTCGCAGAAACCGTCGACCGCATCGACCAGACCTTCCTCATGCGCGGCGCGTAGCGCCGGGATGCAGACCTCGTCCAGATAGGCATCGGCGCGGCCCGCATATTCCGCCGGCACGGCATGCGCGCCCAAAAAGGAGGTGCGCACGCGCACAGGGCGCTCGCGCTCGATCGCCCGCGCGGCGCGCAGCATCCGAAGCTCGGTCTCGACGTCGAGCCCGTAGCCCGACTTGATCTCGAGCGAGCAGATCCCCTCGGCCAGAAGCGTGTCGACACGGGGCAGGGCGCTCGCGATCAGCGCCGCTTCATCCGCCGCGCGGGTCGCGGTCACGGTCGAGACGATGCCGCCCCCGGCGCGCGCGACTTCTTCGTAGCTGGCACCGTTGAGGCGCATCTCGAACTCGCCCGCGCGGTCCCCGCCATGCACGATATGCGTGTGGCAATCGATCAGGCCCGGCGTGACAAGGCGGCCGCCGAGCGGTGTGCGCGAGGTAGCCTCATATTCGCCGGGCAGATCGTCCAGCGGCCCCGTCCATGCGATTCGTCCCGCTTCGACCGCGATGGCGGCATTCGGGATCAGGCCGTAGGCCTCATCGGTCTGCCTCATCGTCGCGGCGGTCAAATCGACGTAGAGAGTTTTGCTATCTGTCATAATCTGTCCGATATGGCTGAGGTTTCGCTTTTCCAACCGGATGAAGCGCTATATATGTCTATACATAAACTTTGGAAAGGCAGTCAAATGATTTTCGCAAAACAGGCACTCTTGGCGGATGGATGGGCCAGCGATGTCCGGCTGAGCGTCGATGGGGGGGCGATCACTGGGCTGAGCGTGGGTGCCAGCGCGGCGCCGGATGACCAGTGCGTCGACACGCTTCTGCCCGCGCTCGCCAACCTTCACAGCCACAGCTTTCAGCGAGCGATCGCAGGCATGACCGAGTATCGCGCAGCCGGAAAGGACAGTTTCTGGACGTGGCGTGATCTGATGTATCGCTTTACCGCGCATCTGACGCCCGAGCACATCGAGGCGATCGCGGCTTTCGTTTTCCTCGAAATGCAAGAGGCGGGATATGCCAGCGTCGGCGAGTTTCATTACCTGCACCACCAGCCGGACGGCGCGCCTTACGACGATCTGGCGGAGCTTTCGGCGCGTATCGCTGCCGCCGCGCAGGTATCGGGTATCGGCCTGACACATCTGCCGGTGCTTTATACTTATGGCGGCGCCGGGCAGATGCCCTTGCAGAAGGGGCAGGCGCGGTTCGGCAATTCGGTGGATCGTTTCGGCGATCTGGTCGCGCATGCGCGCCGAGCGGTGGCAGATCTGCCCGAGGATTGCCGCGTCGGCATCGCGCCCCATTCTCTGCGCGCCACCTCGCCGGATGATCTGGCGGCCGCGCTGGCCGCGCATGAGGGCGGCCCCGTCCATATCCACATCGCCGAGCAGCCCAAGGAGGTCACCGATATCGAGGCGTGGTTGGGCGCGCGCCCTGTGGACTGGCTGTTGGCGAATGCCGATGTCACGCCGGAATGGTGCCTGATCCACGCCACCCACATGACCGATGCCGAAACGCGGGCGATGGCCCATTCAGGCGCGGTTGCGGGCCTCTGCCCGATCACCGAGGCCAATCTGGGCGATGGCCCGTTCAACGGGCCCGCCTATCTGCAGGCGCACGGGGCCTTCGGCATCGGGTCGGACTCCAACGTGCGGATCTCACTGACCGAGGAGTTGCGCACCCTGGAATATTCGCAGCGCCTGCGCGACATGGCGCGCAATGTCATGGTCGTCGAGGAAGGGTCGGTCGGTCACATGCTCTATACCGGCGCGGCGCGCGGCGGGGCGCAGGCCCTGGGCCGCAAGGCGGGCACGATCGCGGTGGGCCAGCTGGCCGATCTGGTTGCGATCGACAGCCATGATACCGCGTTGATGGCGCTGCCGCGCCACCAGTTGCTCGATGGTCTGGTCTTTGCCGCGACGGACGCCGCCGTGACCGATGTCTGGTCCGCCGGGCGCCACATGGTTCAGGGCGGCAGGCATGTCGCGCGCGAGGGTATCGTCGCGCGCTATCGGGCCGCAATGGACAGTGTGATGGCAGCACTCTGATCGAGATACCGCAAGGATATCTCCAGCAGAGCGTCGCTCTCGGCCAGTTGCAAATCAGCAGGCCCGGTCAAGAACGCGGTATCCGCGACAGCCAGCGCGTCGCCCGCGATCCGCGGGCGGCCCTGAACGACGTGGATTGCCGTGAGCCCGCCAGACGGGGGGTCCACGTCCTGCACGGCCGCGCCGCGCAACAGGCGCACGGCGCCGTCGCAATGGGCCGGGTCGAACATCAGGTTCAGATCGGTCAGCGGCCCGTCCAGCAGGCGCGCCGTGACGGGCAGGCCCCCATCGAACGCCACCGGCTTTAGCGGATCGGCGCGCAAGGTGCCATCCGTGTGCAAAAGGTCCATGCCAGCGCCGGAGATAACGGTAAGTACCCGCCGCAGCCCCGCGAAATTCGAGAAAGGCCCATCCCCGGCCACATCAGCCCGGCTCAGTCGCCATGTCGGGCCAAGCGCCGTCTTGCCTTCTGCGATATTGCGGGTGATGCCGCCGCCGTTCTTCCACGGCACCTCCACCAGATCGACGCCCTTCAGCAGCTGCATGATTTCTTCCTTTCATCCCAGATGACGCCAAATGCTTGACGGGGCCAGTCACGCTTTCTGCAACGTGGTGACGCCTTATATGTCTATACATAACTTCAAGTGACATCTGCAATGAGAACACGCGCCGCCGTAGCCGTTGAGGCCGGAAAACCCATGGAAATCATGGAAGTGAACCTGGACGGCCCCAAGGCGGGCGAGGTTCTGGTCGAGATCAAGGCGACGGGCCTGTGCCACACCGACGACTTCACCCTGTCGGGCGCCGATCCCGAGGGCGCGTTCCCTGCGATCCTCGGCCATGAGGGCGCGGGCGTCGTCGTCGAGGTGGGCGAGGGTGTCACCTCGCTGGAAGTGGGCGATCACGTGATCCCGCTCTACACGCCCGAATGCCGCGAGTGCGAGTATTGCCTGAACCCCAAGACGAACCTTTGCCAGTCGATCCGCGCGACGCAGGGTAAGGGCGTTATGCCCGACGGGACCAGCCGCTTCTCCATGCTCGATGGCACGCCGATCCTGCATTACATGGGCTGCTCGACCTTCTCGAACCACACCGTCCTGCCCGAGATCGCGCTGGCCAAGATCCGCAAGGATGCGCCGTTCGACAAGGTCTGCTATATCGGCTGCGGTGTCACGACGGGCATCGGCGCGGTCATCAACACCGCCAAGGTCGAGATCGGCAGCCGCGCCATCGTTTTCGGTCTCGGCGGGATCGGCCTCAACGTCATCCAGGGCCTGCGCATGACGGGGGCCAGCCAGATCGTCGGCGTCGATATCGACCCGCAAAAGGTCGAGATGGCCAAGCGCTTCGGCATGACCGATTTCGTCAACCCGAATGAGGTGAAGGGCGATCTGCTCGGCCACCTGGTCGAGCTGACCGGCGGCGGCGACTATACGTTCGATGCCACCGGCAATGTCGGCGTCATGCGCACCGCTCTCGAGGCATCGCACAAGGGATGGGGCGAGAGCGTCATCATCGGCGTCGCCCCCGCCGGCGCCGAAATCGCCACGCGCCCCTTCCAACTGGTCACGGGCCGCACATGGAAAGGCACCGCCTTTGGCGGCGCGCGCGGGCGCACCGACGTGCCCAAGATCGTCGACTGGTACATGGACGGCAAGATCGAGATCGACCCGATGATCACGCATATTCTGAAGCTGGAAGAGATCAACAAGGGCTTCGAGATGATGCACGCGGGCGAGAGCATCCGGAGCTGTCGCGTAGCCCTTAATTGTGAGATGAGAAATCCAACCAAATCAACGGCTGTGCTTTGCCCTTAAACATGAGATTTTGCCTTTAATTCTGATATTTTTGCCCTTAAATCTGAGGCAAGGTTCGACCAAAGACTCCGCGGAAAAACGAGGAAACTCCACTCGAAGGCGCTGGCATCTCGCATTTAAGGGCAAAATTCGGTGCTCAACGCGCCATATCTCGGACTTATGGGCTACGCGACACCAACGCAATCTGTTCAGGCGGCACAGGTGCTGGCGCGAGATTAGACCCCATGATCACCGTGTGAGCTGACTGGTTCGGCGGCCTCTCCCGCGGCATTCTCTGTTCGAGGGTTGCACCAGATAGGCTGGTGCCGAGCCTCAAGAATGGGGGAGAGACCAAATGCAGAATAGCACATTCATCGGACTTGATGTCCACAAGGCCACGATTTCCGTCGCCGTGGCGCAAGGTGAGCGCGGGGGCGAAGTGCGCCATTGGGGAACTATCCCAAATCGGCCGGACCACATCAGGAAGTTGGTCGAGAAACTGGGTGTTCACGGATCCCGTTTGTGTTTTTGCTATGAGGCTGGTCCATGCGGCTATGGTCTGCACCGCCAGCTGGTCGGCTTGGGGCATGACTGCATCGTGGTCGCACCGTCACTCATTCCGGTGAAGGCGGGCGACCGGGTGAAGACCGACCGCCGCGACGCGGTGATGCTGGCGAAGCTGCATAGGGCGGGTGAACTGACGGCGGTCTGGGTGCCGGATGCGGCCCATGAGGCGATGCGCGATCTGGTTCGAGCGCGGGCGACAGCTGTGCGCGTCACCGGTAAGGCGCGCCAGCATCTCCAAGGTTTCCTGCTCCGCCACGGCCGGATCTATCCGGGTAAGAAAGGCTGGACAAAGGCCTATCGGCGCTGGCTGACGACGGTTCGCTTCGAGCATCCGGCCCAGCAAATCGTGCTTCAGGATTATATCCATGCCGTAACTGACGCCGAGACCAGAATCGAGCGGCTGACCGGGCAGATCGCCGATCTTCTGACGAACTGGAGCCTTGCGCCGGTGGTCGAAGCGATCCAGGCGATGCGCGGCGTCGCCTTCATCGTTGCCGTGACAGTGGTAGCCGAGGTCGGGGATTTCCACCGGTTCGACAACCCGCGCCAACTGATGGCCTATCTGGGGCTCACCCCCTCGGAACATTCCAGCGGCGCCAGAGTGCGTCGGGGCGGAATCACCAAGGCAGGCAGCGTGCTTGCACGGCGCGTGCTGATTGAAGGCGCGTGGAGTTATCGGATGCAAGCGCGCGTCAGTCGCAAGCTACACGACAGAAATGAGGGTCTGCCCCAGGCCGTGCGCGACATTGCCTGGAAGGGGCAGTTGCGGATGTGCCAGCGCTACCGCCATCTGGTTGCTGTGGGTAAGGCGAAGGTGGTCGTGACAACGGCCATTGCGCGCGAGATGGTCGGCTTCATCTGGGCCATCGCCAGAGCAGTGACAGCCGCGCCAATCGAAAACGTCGGCTCCCAAGGCTGAGAAGAAAAGACACGCCCCGACCACGCCGACGCGCAAGGTTGGGGGCGGAACGCGGTGGGGAACCCTCGTGGCCTGTTATGAGCCAAGACACACTCGACGCTCGCCACTTAGACCGAGGCAGCCCCAAGACGAAACCACGGTCATGCGGTAACCAACCCGAGCATGAGAGCTTGCTCAACCGTCGTCTCAGTTCCGTCTCCTACCTTGCGCGTCCACATCACACTGCGCCCGGTGTCGCCGGAAGACTTACTATGAAAAAGGGCTTGACGGCGATCATGAGAACTGGTGGCAGCGCGTTAGTACTGCCATCTACCCGTTTTCGTCCTGAGACACGGAAGGCGTGTTCACGCCCCATTCAGAAAAGCATTAATCCATCCACTGATCGCGCTGAAACTCTCGCGCGCCCGCGCACTGCTATGACGCGCCCGCAGATAGCCGTGAACTAGTTGCGGTTCATTGCGCCACTCTGCGGGAATACCTTCAGCCTGTAGAGCCTTTTGATAGGCCGGTCCATCGTCGCGCAGAGGGTCCACAGCAGCGGTCACGATAAAGGCCGGGGGCAGGTCTGCGAAACTCTCAGCCACCAAGGGTGAGACCTCAGGGTTGCTGCGGCGCAGTTCCATATCACCGCCAGTCAACATGCCCGAATAGGTTTTCAAGTCTTGCGTGCGCAGCAACGGCGCTTCGGCGTTTTCGTGATAGCTCGGTGCATCCATATCGCCGCCAAGCCCCGGATAAATTAACACCTGCGCCAGCGGCATCACGCCACCGGTACGGCGCATCCGAAAGCACAGACCCGCCGAGAGGTTACCCCCCGCGCTGTCGCCAATCGCGATGCCCTGTCTGCCATTGACGCTCTCGGCGGCCCAAACGGCGGCAACGTCGTCGATCTGGGCGGGGAACAGATGCTCCGGCGCGAGACGGTAGTCGACGGAGACAACCTCACATCCTGTCGAGACCGCCAGTTCGGCGCAGACGTCATCATGGCTGTCCAACCCGCCGACAACAAATCCGCCGCCGTGAGAATAGAGTAAAAAGGGCCGCGTCTGAGCACCCGCGGGCGTGTAGCGCCGCACTGGGACGCCAGCCACATTCTCATCGCGCACGGGGAGGCCTTCGGGCCGCGGGGCGCGGAAGACAGCGCACATGGCGTCATACATCCGACGGTTTTCCTCCGCTGTGGCACCATTGGCTTCGGCAGGGTAGGCGGCTTCGGTATCGGCGATAAAACGCAGCACTTCAGGGTCGGTGATCTGCATCTGTCAAACCTCCTGTCGGGTGTTGATTGTATGGTCGAGCCAGTCTGGGTCCATTTCCGGCACCGAACTGAGCAACAATTTGGTGTAGGGGTGATGCGGCGGGGTGAACATTTCGCCCTTCGGACCCTGTTCTACGACTCGCCCTTTTTGCATTACCACAACGTGATCCGCGATCGCGCGCACGGTGGCCAGATCATGGGTGATGAACATATAGGCAAGTCCGCGTTCGTCTTGCAGTCGTTTCAGCAGGCGCAGAATGCCTTCGGCCACCAGTTGATCGAGCGCGGATGTGACTTCGTCGCAGATGATGAATTTCGGCTCCGCCGCCAAGGCGCGGGCGATGCCGATACGCTGCTTTTGCCCGCCGGAAAGCGAGCCGGGATAACGGTCGATGAACACATCCGGGTCAAGTTCGATTGCGGTGAGCAATTCCCGGATTTTATCCTCCTGCGCGCGCCCGCGCAGGCCAAGGTAAAAGCGGATCGGGCGCCCAATGATCTCACGGATGGTTTGCTTGGGGTTCATGGCGGTATCGGCGGACTGGTAGATCATCTGGACTTGGCGCAGATGATCCTTGCGGCGCTGTGCAAGCCTTGAGGGCAGGGGCGTGCCGTCTAACTCAATCTGCCCGGCAATCGGTGGCAGCAACCCGGTAATCGCCCGTGCGGTCGTCGATTTGCCAGAGCCGCTTTCACCAACAACTGCAACCGTGCGCCCCGCATGAATGTCGAAACTCACATTCTCAAGCACCGGGGCGCCATAAATATATTCAGCCGTCACATCCTGGACCCGCAGGACTGGGGTTTCCCCCTCAGGCGCGGGGCGCTCTTTCGATTCAAAACTACGAACGGCCCAAAGCGATTTGGAATAATCCTCTTTGGGGCTTTTCAACATGTCCCGCGTGGGCTGCTCTTCGACCTCTTCGCCACGCAGCAAAATTTTGATGCGGTCGGCCATTTGCGCCACCACGGCTAGGTCATGGGTGATGTAAATCGCCGCGGTGCCCAATTCACGCACTGCATCGCGAATGGCGCGTAGGACTTCGATCTGCGTGGTCACATCCAGCGCTGTGGTCGGCTCGTCAAAGATGATGAGATCGGGTTTGCACGACATCGCCATCGCCGTCATCGCCCGTTGCAACTGCCCGCCAGAGACCTGATGCGGGTAGCGAAACCCGATCTCTTCCGGATTGGGCAAGCGCAGTTGCGCATAGAGGGTGCGGGCGTCTTTTGCTGCATCCTCTTGCGAGGACAGCCCATGAATATCGGTTGGGCCTTCGCTGTATTGGTCGATCAACCGATGCGCGGGGTTGAAGTTCGCTGCCGCCGATTGGGCGACATAGGCGATACGCTTACCGCGCAGCCCGCGTTTGCGGCGCTCGCTGAGGCTCAGCAGGTCCAGCCCGTCAAAGGTGACTTCCCCGCCTGATATGCGCGTGCCGTCACGGGTGTAGCCCATCGCGGCCAGCCCAAGGGTAGATTTGCCCGCGCCGGATTCACCGATCAGGCCCAGCACTTCACCCCGTTTCAGCTCAAGGTCCACCCCCTTGATGATCGGAAGCCATTCGTTCCCTTTGCGCCCTTCGATCTTGAGATTACGGATGGTTAAAAGTGAATTGCTCATCTCTTAGTCCTTCAGGCCAGAGGTGCGGTGAAGCATCCAGTCCACGACGAAATTGATCGCCACCGTTAGCAGCGCAATGGCGGCGGCAGGCAGCAGGGGGGTGATGTCGCCGAAGGTGATCAAGGCTGCGTTGTCGCGCACCATCGATCCCCAGTCGGCTGTGGGCGGCTGGATTCCGAGGCCCAGAAACGACAGGGCCGAGATTGCCAGAAAAACAAAGCAGAAGCGCAGACCAAATTCGGCCACCAGTGGGGCCATGATATTGGGCAGGATCTCTCGCCGGATAAGCCACCACATGCCTTCGCCGCGCAGCCGGGCGGCCTCCACAAAGTCCATCACCACCACATCCATCGCCACCGCACGGGACAGTCGGAAAACCCGGGTCATTTCCAACACCGCGATCACGAGGATTAGCGTCAGGATAGAGGTGCCAAAGATAGACAGCAAAAGCAGAGCGAAAAGCAGCGAGGGGATCGAGATCAGCATGTCGACCAGACGCGACAGGATCTGATCGGTCCAGCCACCCACGACGGCAGCGAGCAGCCCCAGCAGCGCACCTGCGGAGAATGCGATGGCGGTGGTGGCGAGGGCGATCCCAATCGAATTCCGCGCCCCCCAGATGAGCCGGGAGAGCATGTCCCGCCCAAGATTGTCTGTCCCCAATAGATAATCCCCGCCGGGCGGCTCAAACTCCATCCCGACGATTTCAGTCTCTGCAAAAGGAGCGAGCTGCCCGGCAAATATGGCTGTAAGAGCGTAGATCAGGATTACAATAATGCCAAAAACGGCCGTGGGCGGGACGGAAGTGCCGTTATAAAGTCTCATGGATTACTTCCTGTGCATCAGGCGTGGGTTGGTGGCGATGGCCAGCACATCCGCGCCGAGGTTGAGAAGAATGTAGATGCTCGCGAAGATCAGACAGCTTGCCTGCACTACCGGAATGTCACGTTTGGCGACGGAATCGACCATCAACTGACCCAAACCGGGAAAGACAAAGACGACCTCGACGATGACCACGCCGGTGATCAGATAGGCGAGGTTCAGCGCCACCACATTGATGATCGGTGCCAGCGCATTGGGCAGCGCGTGCCGCAGGATGACCCGTAGGGGGGAGGCACCCTTGAGCCGGGCCATCTCGATATAGGGCTGGGCCAGAAGATTGATGATCGCCGCCCGCGTCATGCGCATCATATGGGCTGTCACCACCAGCACGAGCGTCAGGGCTGGCAGGAATGTGCGGTAAAGCATCTCACCCAAGTCAGCGTTGTTGCCGAAATCCGAGATCGACGGGAAGATTCCCCAGCGGATCGACAGGAACAGCATGAGGATATAGGCGACGAAATACTCCGGGAAGGAGATCGACGAGAGGGTAAAGATATTCACCCCCCGGTCGAACCAGCTGCCCCGGTAGAGCGCCGCCAGCAGTCCTAGCCCCAACGCGAGCGGGACCGAAATCACCGCCGCATAGATTGCAAGAAAGAGCGTATTGCCAAGACGCGCCGCGAGCAGGTCCGCAATCGGTCGGTTGTTGGCCAGCGACTGGCCAAAATCGCCGCGCAATATGCCGCCCAGCCATTCGAGATAGCGCTGATAGGCCGGTTGATCGAGCCCCAGCTCGCGCCGGAACGCGGCTACCGTTTCGGGCGTGGCGGATTGGCCAAGCACCTCTTCGGCAAGGTCGCCGGGCAGCAATTCGATCGCAAGGAAAATGAACAGGGAAATCGCAAACAGCGTCAACAGCCCGAGAGCCAGACGGTGCAGGATCATGCGGGCGAGCGGATGCATGTCAGTCGGCCTCCGGCTTTGGCCAGCCAATGTCACGGATCGGACGGCCTGCGTGGTCCGGCGCGGCAAGCCCGCTTTGGCCCGGTGACAGGGCTGCCAGCCGTTCGGTCAGCGGTGCGGCCATCGGGCTTGCGCGCCCGGCTTCCGTGTTCACATGCATCAGCATATGCTCGGCGGTAGCCTGCACCTGTCCGACCTCATCGACCATTTCGTGATGCAGGCGAATGCGCTTGGAATCATGGCCCAAAACCGTGCTTTTCACCGAAAGTCGTGTGTTCACTTTGGTTTCCGCGAGGTGTCGGATATGCGTCTCGACGGTATAGACCGAGCGGCCCACGCTGCGATAGGCGTCATCCATGCCGATATGGCCCAAGAAAGCATCCGTTGCATCGCCGAACACCTGAAGATAACGGAATTCGGTCATATGGCCGTTATAGTCGAGCCATTCGCCTGGCACGCGGGTCTCATGCAACACCATAGGCGCGGTGTAGTCCGGGTCTGTGGCACCGGCGGTGGTCTTTGCGCGCTCAAAGAAACGGTCTTCCATCTCGCGCAGAGTTTCGCCCGCGCCCCAGTCGTTGGCCCGCAGAGCTTGCAGGATACCGATCAGGTTGTCGTCGCGGATGCGCTCCAAGTCGCGGATCGAATGTTGGCCCGATTGCGCGTCTGACTGGTCTCCGATTTTGCTGGCCAGCGCATCGGTCATTTCAGGCACGTCCATCAGCTTGGTCCAAGGCCATTTCAGCGCGGGGCCGAATTGTTCGATGAAGTGCTTCATCCCGGCTTCGCCCCCCGCAATGCGGTAGGTTTCGAACAGGCCCATCTGGGCCCAACGAAGGCCAAAGCTGAAGCGGATGACATCGTCGATTTCTTCGGTTGTGGCCACATCGTCATGAACCAGCCAAAGCGCTTCGCGCCAAACGGCTTCGAGCAGGCGGTCGCCGATATGCGCGTCTATTTCTTTGCGGATGCGCACGGGTTTCAGGCCGGTCTCGCGTTGGATTTCAGCGGCGCGGTCAAGGGCGGCTTCGGTATTCGCGGGGGAGCCTACGATCTCGACTAGCGGGACAAGGTAGACGGGGTTGAACGGATGCGCGACGAAAAAGCGTTCCGGGTGGGCCATGCCCTCTTGCAGCTGCGAGGGGCGAAAGCCCGAGGTCGAGGAGCCAATGAGCGCATCCCGCGAGGCGGCGGCTTCGATGGCGGCGATGACGGTATGTTTCAGGTCGAGCCGTTCCGGCACGCTTTCCTGGATATAGTCGGCATCCTTCACCGCATCCGCAAGCGTGTCATGAAAGGTCAGTCGCCCTTCTGGGCAAAGCGGGGCCATCATCATGCGGCGATAGGCGCGGCGGGCGTTCTCAAGCACTTCTTCCACAATGCGCCGCGCCTCGGGGTGTGGGTCATGCACCGCCACGTCGATCCCATTAAGCAAGAACCGTGCGATCCAGCCACCACCAATGACGCCGCCGCCAATGCATGCGGCTTTCGAAATCCGTTGAGACATTATAAAGCCCTTATTCGTCGAGAGGGAGGGGCTCTGCCACGGGGGGAGGGCGCGGCAGAGCAGGGGGTAGTCAGACGTCGGTCAGCCACCAGCGTTCGATGGCTTTCCAACCGTCGAGATACCGGTTCGCTGCGAGGTCGCCATGGGCGACACGGTCGTTTTTGCCGTCGATGTAATTGCCGAACATTGGGATGATCGACCCGCCGTCGTCCCGGCAGAGCCGCTGCATATCGGCATACATCTCGGCCCGGCGGTTCTCATCCAGCTCGGTCCGTGCTTGGATCAACAGGGCGTTGAATTCTTCGTTCTGCCAGTTGGTTTCATTCCACGCCGCGCCTGAGGCATAGACCAGGCTGAACATCCAATCCGAAGTCGGACGCCCATTCCAATAGCCCATGAAGAACGGCTCTTTCATCCAGACATTGGACCAATAGCCATCAGAAGGCCGGCTGTTGACCTCCAGATTGATCCCTGCTTTGGCAGCGCTCTGCTGGAACAAGACAGCCGCGTCCACAGCGCCCGCATAGGCCCCATCTGAAGTTGCAAGCGTCACATCAAGACTGTCGAGACCTGCCTTCTTCAGGTGGAACTTCGCCTTATCAGGGTCATAGCTCCGTTGCTCAAGATCGGCGGCGTGGAACCGCTGCGAAGGGGCAATGGGGTGGTCGTTCCCTAAGCTGCCATGACCACGCAGCACCTTGTCGAGCATTTCTTGACGGTTCACCGAATGTTTCAGCGCCAAACGGACGTTCACATCTTCGAACGGCGCTTGGTCGCACTGCATCGCAATGGGGAAATGTGAGGTGCCGGTCACTTCGACGGTCTGCACATTGGGGCGACGTTTGAGCATATGCACGGTCTTGGTCGGCACCGCGTTGATGATGTCGACTTCACCGGTGACCAGCGCGTTCTGACGCGCGGTCGGGTCGTTGATGGTGAGGATGGTCACGTCATCAAACCAAGCACGGTCGGATTTGAAGTAGTCGTCGCGGCGTTTCAGCCGCATCCGCACGCCGGGCTCGAACTCTTCCAACGTGTAGCCGCCGGTGCCGATGCCCGACTGCCAATCAAGCTTGCCATCGTCATCTGCGGGCATGATCCACAGGTGATAATCGGCTGTGACAAAGGGGAAGTCGGCATTGCCGCTATGAAGTTCGAACACCACAACATTATCGCCGTCGGCGCGGATTTCTTTGACCTGCTTTAGAAGTTCTTTCGCCCCGGATTTCGTGTCATCGCCCCGGTGGTGATTGAACGAGGCGATGACGTCCCGCGCTGTTACCGGCTTGCCGGTGGAGAAATTGGCCTTGCGCAACTGGAAGGTCCAAGTCGCTGCATCAGCGCTGGCTTCAAAACTTTCGGCCAATTCGGGCTGCGCCTGGCCCGCCGCGTCCACCTCAACCAGCGTGTTGCAAACCGCCAGCATACCCAAAGCAACCACGCCGCCATAGGTTGTGGCCGGGTCAAGCGTGTCAGAGGTCGCGCCGCCCGAGCTGCCCACGCGCACGCTGCCGCCACGTTTGGGGGCAGGTTGGGCCAATGCGGCCGGAGCAAGGCCCAAGGCCAATGCTGCGGCGGAACTAGCTTGCAGAAAACCGCGACGGTTGAGGTTGGATATGGTCATATGAATCTCCCTTGTTGCTGGCGTCCTGCGCCTTTTGCCGCGCCGGGTTTACCAGCGTTTTTTCAGGTTCAGTTTGCTGCGCACCTCGGCCGGGGTCAGCAGGTTGACGTTCATCGCCGAAAGCATCGTCGCGGCACGTTCCACCAGATCACCGTTGGAGGCTGGCACGCCTTTGTTCAGCCAGATGTTATCTTCCAATCCGACGCGCACATTGCCCCCCGCAAGCACCGCCTGCGCCGCAAATGGCAATTGCATCCGCCCGATGGAGAACATCGAATAGCACCAGTCTTTGGGAATGTTATTCACCATCGCCATGACCGAGTTAAGGTCATTCGGCGCGCCGTAAGGGATGCCCATGCAGAGCTGGACCAAAACCGGATCGTCGATCAACCCTTCGTCAACCAGCGTCTTGGCAAGCCAAAGATGACCCAGATCAAAGACTTCGATTTCCGGCTTCACGCCTGCGGCCTGAATGCGCCGTGCCATGCTGCGCAGGGTGCCGGGCGTATTGGTCATGACGTAATCGGCTTCGGCAAAGTTCATAGTGCCGCAATCGAGCGTGCAGATCTCCGGCAGCAGTTCTTCCACATGGACCAAGCGTTCCGTCGCACCGATCAGATCAGTGGCGTCCTCATTCAGGGGCAGGGGTGCCTCGGCCGAGCCAAGTACGATGTCCCCGCCCATGCCTGCGGTCAGGTTCAATACAACATCGGTTCCGCTGTCGCGCACCCGCGCCACGACTTCGCGGTAGAGCGCCGTATCCCGCGAGGGCGCACCGGTTTCGGGGTCTCTGACATGAACATGGGCGATGGCCGCGCCCGCTTTCGCGGCTTCGACGCAGGCGGCGGCGATTTCCGCGGGCGTCACCGGAATTTTGTCGCTTTTCGTATGGCTCTGTCCTGAACCTGTCACCGCACAGGTGATGAATGTATCCCAGTTCACGTTTTCGCCTCCGTTAGCGTGATGTCTCGATGCGGCCATATTAGGAAATAAACGACTCCTCTCTTGGCTTTATCTGCCATATACTTTGCATATGACGTCAGAATGCCCCTTCCGGTTAGTTATTCTACCGTTCGACGGTTTCTCCAACATGGTGCTTGCGAGTGCTATCGAACCTCTGCGCGCGGCCTGTGACATTTCGGGTGCTGATCTGTTCAATTGGCAGGTGGCCACCCTGGGTGGCCAACCTGTGCGCAGCTCTTCTGGGATGCAGCTGCGTGCGGATATCGCGATCGAGGAAGTTGAGACCTCAGATGCGCTTGTGATCGTGGCAGGCTACGGCGTGAGAGAACAGGCCGAGCTGCCTCGAGTGCGCGCGACGCTGCGCGCTGCCGCTCGGCGAGCCGACAGTCTGATCGGGCTCGACATGGGGGCCTGGATCATGGCGGCCTCCGGTTTGCTTCATGGACGGCGCGCCACGGTGCATTGGTATGAGTTGGACGCTTTTGCCGAAGCCTTCTTGCAGGTCGACGTGGTGGCCGACAGCTATGTGGTTGACCGCGACAGGCAAAGTGCGGGGAGTGCCACCTCGGCCATGAGCCTGATCCTTGATCTGATCCGGGACCGCGCCGGGGATGCGCTGGCGCATGATGTGAGCACTCTCTTTGTTTACGACACAGCAGAGGCGCGGCGGGCGGACAGCGGCGCGCTCTCGCCGCGCTTGGGACGGGCGGTGCGCTGGATGCTGAAGTTCATCGAAGAACCGGTGCCGCTGGCGGCGGTATCACTACATGCAGGGGTGTCACTGCGGTCTCTCGATCGTATGTTCCATCGCGAGCTTGGTGTCTCCGCAGGGGAATACTATCGCCGCCTGCGCCTGACCCAAGCGCGCAGTCTGGCGATGGAAACGAGCATGCCCACTCACGAGATCGCAGCCCGTACAGGCTTTGGTTCCGCAGCCACGCTGGCTCGCGCGTTCAAAGTACAGTTTGGCAGTACAATCAGCGAGTTGCGCCGCAGTGCGCGGGTGTAGCGGGGTTATGGCGTCAAGATCGCGGTCAGGTCCGGCTTGATGCTGCATGCGAATAAGCGGTTGCTGCGCGACTGCATGAAAGTGGAAGGCCAGTTCTGAACAGCCCGGTGACCGCACCTGTTTGGGGTATACCGTGGCTGCCTAAAACAGCGTTTTGCTAAAACAACAAGTTTGGGAGGAAAGTTACCAATGGTGGGACGAAGGTCAGCAACAGCACAACTCCGTGCAGGCTCGCAAGAAATGGCAGGCCTCTTAGGTAAACTCTTCGATTGAGCGGCGGGTAATTGAACCGGGCGTTGGCTTCCTGCCTGCCGGACGCGCGGTTGCACAAGGCGCTCTGGCCGGCGGCGGCTCCGGAAAACAGTAAGAATGCACGGTACCTGGTGATGTTTGACATTCTAAGACAGCCGTTGAAAGCGTGACCCCCGTTACAGGGCGCCACTCCGATCAGCAGCAGCTTTGACTGTGCGAAAGGTAAAACATCAGCTTAATGCCTGACGACATCTCGCTGAACGACCGGCCCTAGCCGGTCGTCGTGCCGTTTTCAGTTGCAGCATGCGCCGTTAAATAGTGCGAGTTTCAGCCCCAGTAAGCGCACTGACATCGACGATATATAGCTGCCGCTCTCCTTCATGGATGGAATCAATGCAAACCGCCGTGCCATCGGGGTGCCAGCGAGGATGCAAATCACACCGATTTTCTTTGCCCAGATCAGGATCGGTCGCAAGGGCGGCCACATCGTAGCGTTTACCGCTTTCGAGGTGGTAGAGAAACAGCATCCGAATGTTCGTTTTCTTGTCGGGATAGGTGTCAGAAACCATCCACTTGCCATCGGGCGAGTAGGTCATATGGCCATTTTCGGTCAATACGTCCGTTCCGACAGCCTGCGCTTGCCCGGTGTCAACATTGTAAAGCTGATAGTGGATTTCGCCTGCGTTGGGGCCCCACACCATGATATGCCGGTCGTCTCGCCAGATCGGATGAGAAATCTGATATTCTGACTTTTCATAATCAAAGGTATCGAGCCTGTCGGGATCGTGGTCCTGATCGAGATGCGGAATAGGATGGTCGGTGCATTCCAGCAACGTCAGATTGCTCCCGTCGGGGGCCATGCTGAACAAGCGGTGCAAAAAGCATGTTTCATCCTCGACCCGTCGGGTCCAGCGGTGGATGAACAGCACGCGGTCTGACGCACCATTGATCTCCAGATGCGTCACCCAGTGGACGGCCCCTTCCATCGAAGCAACCGGCTGGAAATTACGCAACTCCTGCAGGCTCAGCACGAGCTTCATCGCGCCACCGGGCAACGCCATGTTGAAGATGCCGTCATCTTCCGGGGCCAAGGGCAGGTCGGTAGGCGCCGGACCTTCGTGATAGCCGATGGTGGGATGGGTCAGGTTGAAACGGCGGTAGTCGACACAGATGGCAAAGCTGCTGTCGGGGGCGACCGAGTACACAGGGTCGGGCAGTGTCTGTTCCGCACCCGTCACGATGTCGACAATTCGAGCGGCAAAGCCCGGGTATTGCCCCTTTGAATTCGCATCGCGCACATTATAGAGCACCTTTTTGCCCGGCAAACCGGGCAGCCATTGCAACTGGCTCCCCATTTGCCAATTCCACGCGGTTGTTTCACCGACCACGTGGAACCGGTCACCATCCTTTAGGTCAAAGTATCCGACCTGTGCGACATTGGTTGCCGACAGGTTTTGGTTGGCCCAAGGGACGGCTTGCGCGAGGATTTTCTCGCCTGCCCGATCCCAATTGCTCTTGTTGTAGTAGCCAAAAAAATGGTGCTTCTCTCCCTCCCCAACTTTGCGAATTGGGGCAGGGGAAGATTGGATGGCGAACATGGATTTCTCCGGAAGTTAGGGTGTTAGGTTATTCGAGCAATTTCGAGTTGCGGCGGTGCTGGATGATCCCGTGAATGATGGCTGAAACGCACAGAACGAGGATCACCAACGCCACCGGACGGGTAACCAGTTGCAGTGCAAAAGCACCTAGATCACCGCGCACCAGCGCCAACGAGCGAGCCAGTTCGCCCTCGGCCAGCGTGCCCAGCACGAGGCCCAGCACCAGAGGAGCGCGCGGCACCGCTAAGGCAGCCATGCCCCAGCCAAGGGCGCCGATGGCGAGCATGATCCAGATGTCATCCACGGAAGAGCGCAGCGAATAGGCGCCGATCACCGCGAGGGCCAAGATCAGGGGCGCAAGAATACCGGCAGGCACTTGGACAATGCGTAGCCCGTAACGCGCCAGCAGAAGTCCAACCGGCACAAACAGCAAGTTCGACAGAAACAGGCTGAAGATAAAGCCATAGGTCACATCAGCATTGGTGGTGAACAGCTCCGGGCCTGGGCGCAGACCGTGGATCATGATGCCACCCAACAGAACCGCAGTGACCGGATTGCCCGGGATACCCAGCGTCAAAAGCGGGATCAGCGTGCCGCCGGTGACGGCGTTATTGCCTGTCTCGCTCGCGATTAACCCTTCGGAGGCACCCTCGCCAAACCGTTGCGGTGTTTTGGAGCTCTTTTTGGCCGCATCATAGGCGAGAAAGCCACCAACACTGCAGCCCACGCCTGGGATGATGCCAACACCAATGCCGATAAGGCTTGAGCGCAGAATGTTCAATTTCTGCCGACCGAGTTCGCGCAGGGTAGCAAAAGGGCTGGTCTTATCAATCCCTGCCGCTCCTGTCCGCGCGCCCTTGGCCCGGTCAATGAGGTCGATCACCTCGGGAATGGAATAAAGTCCGATCAAAGATACGACCAGCGGGATACCATCGAACAGCGTCGGCACACCGCCCGTAAAGCGCATGGTGCCTGTCAACGGGTGGGTCCCCACGGTACTGAGGATCAGACCAAGTGCGCCAGCAATCAGCCCTTTTTCCATAGCACCTGCTGACATGGAGGCGATGACTGTGATCCCGAAAACGGCGAGCAGGAAATATTCCGGCGACCCAAAGCGGAGCGAGAATTCCGCCAGTTGCGGCGCCAGGAACAGCAGCGCTACGACGCTAACCATTCCCCCGATACAGGAGGCGAATGTCGCAAGAGATATGGCGCGTCCCGGCTCCCCATTCTTGGCGAGCGGGTGGCCGTCGAGCATGGTGGCGACAGAAGCAGAAGTGCCGGGAATATTTAGCAGGATGGCGCTGATGGCGCCTGAATAGGTGGACGCACAGTAGATGCCGCCCAGCATTGCCAACCCAACCTGTGGCGGCAGCGAAAACGTTACCGGGATCAGCAAAGCTACCCCCATTGTGCTGGTCAGCCCGGGCAGGGCACCAATCACAACGCCCCCGACGACACCGATCAACACTGCTAACAGCAGGGCGGGATCGGCCAGCGAATGAAGGCCTAAAAGCATATTATCAAACATTATCGGCGTCCCTCGGGCAGGAGATCAGAGAAGAAGGGCATCGGGGCGCGGGACGCCCAGCAGACTAAAGAAAATCACGTTCAGCAATGCCGTGAATGACACCGAGAGGATCAGAGACTTTAGCCAGCCCACTGCGCCCAGCCAGAACATCAGCAGGAAAAGGAAGAGGAATGTGGCAATCTCGTATCCCAGCAGCCGCAACACCATGACATAGGCAGCAATCCCCCCGAACGTGGCGAGCAGGGCAGTCAGGTTCACCGGCGGCATGCGGGTTGCATCGCTATCTGATGCCATCAGGATGCGGCCGCCGAAAAAGACTGCCAGCACGGCCATTAAAACAGCAAGCGTGCGGGGAAAATAGGAAGAGCCGACCGGATAGCCGAAGGCTGTGATTGCAATTGCGAGGGCCAGCATTAAGGCGATGGCGGCAAATATCAAATCACGGGTACGGGTTGTCATGGCGGCACTTCCTGTAGGTTTTGGCTGCGTTATTTCATCAGGTCGATATATTTGCCCAAGGCAGCGTCAGCTTCCTGCAGATAGGCTTCGAAAGCGGCCGCATCCATGTATTTGAGCGGCAGACCGGCAGTCTCGGCATGGGCAAGAAACTCAGGATCGGCCATTACATCGGCGAACGCCTGTTCCAGACGAGCCTTGTGCTCAGGTGCTATACCGGCAGGGGCTGCGATGCCGCGCAAGGAGGCCCCCACCGAGGGCACTTCGGTGCCCGCAGCTTCGCTGACAGTGGGCACATCCGGGAAGAGGGGGCTGCGCTCATCCGCAAAGACCCCCAACACCCGCAGACGACCCGCCTCGACATGCGAACTTGCCGAGCTTGCCGACGGCAAGGAAGCGGCCAACTCCCCACCCAGGGTTGCCTTGATCGCGGGGCCGGAGCCGTCGAATGCAACAAAGTTGAAATCCGTTTCCAGCGCGTCTTCCGCAACGATCAACTGCAACTGGTTGTTGGATTGCGGACCATCGGCACCAATATTCAGCGCTCCCGGATCAGCCTTTGCCGCCTCAAGCAGTTCGGCAAGGGTTTGATAGGGGCTGCCGGCATCCACGGCAACGACCACCGGGTCGAGCTGAATGTTCGCAACCGGCGCGAAGTCGGACATCTCATAGGGTACGTTATCGCGCAGCTGCTTGACCAACTGGATAGACGGGACGTTGATGAAGCCAATTTCATAGCCGTCAGGGTTTGCCTTCGCCAAAGCCGAGAACCCGATCTGGCCGCCAGCACCAGCTTTGTTCTCGACAACAAGACGCTGGCCGAGATGTTTCTCGACGTATTTTGCCACGGTGCGCGCAGCGGTATCTGTGCCACCGCCTGGCGAATATGCAACGATCAATGTGATCGGTTTTTCAGGATATTCCGCCGCTGAAAGTGCAGTGCCACCAAGGGCCACAAGCCCAACTGCCGCAGCAATTTTAGTAAAGGTATGTTTCAACATCTTCCCTCCTGTTGAGTCGTTTCTTCGTGCAAAACTGACAAGTGTTCTTGAATGTGTACAATCACGTGCAAAGAAAAACAAGTTTTGTTATTCGGATTTTGGCGCGCTATGATCCAAGGGGACGGGAACAGGGGAAAAATACTGAGTGTCAAAAGGTTCAGATAAGGTAGTGCGGGGAACGCGCGGCGAGGATACAGCGCCGTCTCTGGCAGAAAATGTCTATCAATCTCTATCCGCCTGGATTCGAGACGGCGTTTACAGCCCCGGAGACAGGATAAGAGAATCCGTCGTGTCGGCAGAGTTGGGCGTTAGCCGGACCCCTGTGCGGGAAGCCCTGCGGAGGTTGCAATCTGAAAGACGTGTTACGATGGAACCCCAACGCGGTGCCGTCGTCGCCGAACTGGATCGGCACGAAGTGGTTGAGCTGTACCAGCTGCGCCAGCAACTCGAAGGTATTGCCGCGCGTTTCGCGGCGCAGCACGCATCAACTGCCGAAATAGCCGAGATGGATCGGATACTGGCCAATAGCGTGGCCGCAGCCAACGATCCTCGGATCCTGAACCAAATCAATTGGGAGTTTCACAGGGCAATCTATTCGGCTGCTCACAACCGGTTCTTGCTGCGCTCGATTGCAGCGATCTCTGACGAAATGGCTTTGCTGAAGGGGTTGAAATACATTCCGGAGGGGCGTGCGGCAGACCTACACCAGGAGCATCTGCGCATATTGGACGCGATACGTAGCCGCGATCCGGAAGCCGCCGAGGCTGCGGCGAAGACCCATATAGAAATGTCACTCAGGGTGCACTTACGAACCGGTTGGCAGAGTCGTCAGAGCGAGCGCGGGAAGCTTACACCTTCTTAATCTCCGTTCGGTCGTAAAAGAGTTCTCTTTGATGGCGCAATATCACATAATAGTTCTTACAGGTTTCTTAAGTATTTGAATTTATGTTTATAACCCTAAACAAGGCTCAGTAGGTGACCTGCTCGTAGTCATAGTTGCCTTGGTAATCCCGCCAATCGACGAACACCGAACGGTGGCGGATGCTTGGACAATTGTCACCCCACAACTCGAGACCCACGTGATCTTTCGGCAGGGCGTTTATCAATGACTGCTGCCAAGAGAAATCGCCCTGTGTCCCGTAGGTCCCGAGTGCGACCACCGCCCTGCGCTCGCAGTCGCCTTCGCTACCGACCTGGTATTGTTGAGCAAAACGCACATCAAAGACTCGTATCGAGCGCACGAAGTTGAACTCCGGCCCGCTGATGTCAATATCGGCGCGATCTTTGACCCGCCGAAGAGTAAAATCATCGGTCAAATCACCGGCTTCAACCGTTTCTACCGGGAATGCTCCAGTCGTTGGCAATTCGACCTCCTGAGATGAAGCAGCAGCAGCCGTCTGAAGCAGCGGAAAGCCCGAGTTATCGAAAAGAATATCATAGATGGGTCCACCATCGTCGTCAGTGTCTTCGCTGTCATAGGTTGCACCCATCGGACAGCGCCAGATTTGCAACGGAGGCTCTACCGGCCAAGGCGTGATCCTTCGGATGAATTCCGCCCGGGCGCGTGAACATGGCATCGATGCGGGCCAACCCCCCGAGAGGCAGAGCAGGATCGCACAGTCGATCGGATAGGTTTGCGCACGCGTCCGCTCTACCGTCCAGAAGAAAGATGTGGATGCTAAAGTGACAAGGATGGCGATACGAATAAGGGCTTTGGGCATGGGTATGTCCTACAGGTTTGGCAGGTTGATCATCTTTGCATCTATCGTATACTTACAAGTTCAATAATATATTTTTGATTACCTAAGTCTGATAACTGTCAAGAGCTGCTGTTTTGAGTATCCCCGGCACCAGTCGAAAGCGCTTCAAGAAACTCGGCCACGTCCACCGGTATGGACGCTTTCGCGGCTATAAGCCCTTCCGGGTGAAGCAATGGCTCGATAGATTTGGCAGCAGCTTGCTCGTCGAGCCACAGCACGGACAGCTCAGACGAATTCCACAAATATACCCAGCCGACCGTGCGCTTCCGATCACTTCCAAGCAACCGGGCAATGGGTTCCGCTTCTACTTTAATCTGTCTCACCGCTTTATTCCCTCCAGTTCCTCCGAACGAAAATCGTTTCGTTCAGTGTTAGATACCTTTCTCGTCCAAATGGGATATATGTCGAATCGCACTGCTTGTAGTTGCACTATCGTGGCGCAGAAAGTCACGATACGATGCGAACGTCAGCGAAATTGAACGAAACGGAGGACGTTACATCATTGATAAAGAACGGAAAATATTTCGTACCTTCGTTGGATGACGAACGTGACCTCAAAGACCTGCTGAGACATCTGAGTGCAGCGGGGGCGGGTCGCCCCGTCGACAAAGACGGGTTTCCCATGGGTCCATGGACACCTGAGCTTCTTGCAACTGCGATCTCTGAGATTGAAGCCAATCAGGCTGGTATCGATCTCCGAACGGTGCAGCTCTGGTATCAGGACAATGAGAAGGGAATCAGCACAGAGAACATCCGCTGGCTCGCAAGAGTGTTCGGATGCGACGATCCGATTGAGACCAGCCGGTGGCAAAAAGAACTGATTTCGGCGCAAGCACGGCTCGCTGCCAAAAGGCGAGCACAGCGCAAGAAATCCGTTCAGCGCGATCTACCAGAATCTCCTGATGAGGCAGTGCAATCAAATTTCGATCTCGAGGTAGATTTCCCGCAGGGGTTAAGTAGCGAAAAGTTGGTCGCGCCGAAGTGGCAGTTTAGCTTGGCGCGTATATCGGAGGGCCTGTTCAGCCGAGCATCACTTTTGGACCTGCCGGCATCGGTATTTGCGGGCGCCGTTGCACTGGGGCTTTCCTCGCATTTTTTAGGTATTCACAGCGTTGTTTTTCCGCAGACGAATGGTGTGCTCAAGCAGGTTGGGTACCTTTGGGCACCTAACTGGACAGTTCTCTTTATGGTGCTCATGCCGCTTTACTTCGCATTTGTCAGCGACCTGGTGATCTACTGGAAAAGCGCGGGGCGGTCACAGTTGAATCACAAAGGTGAAGGAAACCAGAACGGCGACATGTGGATGCGAAAAGTTCAGGCCTTTTCGGTAACTTATTGGTCGGCTTTTCTTGTTTGCTTACCGATAGCGACCGCTCTTCAGTGGATCGATAGGTGTTTAACCCCGTTGCTGACTGGCGATGCTGGCAACTACCCAATCGAGTGGGCTCGGTTGGCGATTGAGCGCCCCGAGGTCATATCGATACCAGAGGCGATCGCCTTCACAGGGCTCGCCTACCTTTACATGGGTGTGACGTTCTTTTTCTTCTTTGTCGGACTCATTTTGCTCTTCACACTGGTTTCCGATTTTTGGGAACTTGTGCGAGTGGTTGAACTCTGGGCAGATGGACAAAACAAGCGCCAGATCTATCGCGTTGGTCTCAGGCTCATGGACGGGATCTTTCGGTGCTGCATCTTGGGGCTATTGATTGCCATCTGCATGAAGCTCCAAAGCACATTTATGCTTTCAAATGGGACGACCATAATGAGTTGGATGATCAGTGATTTCCTGGCAGTCTTGGGTCATCATGAGAACATAAACGGCTGGCTCGATTACAGCATGCCGACGAACTATAGCAGCCTGCTCATCGTTTTGGCGACCTGCACTGTATTTCTCTATGGATCTGTTCGAATACACGCCGCCTTGAGTCTTCAAGGGGAGGTTGTCCGCGGTCGATGTCGTAGAAAGCTGGGCTTAATGTTGGCAGTCATCGCTTTGCTCGTCATCGCGTACGTGCTGATCGGCGCGATTGCCGGCTTCTCAATCTTGCTATGCATTGGGTTGATGGCCGCGGCTTACGGCCTGATCTACCCAAGCATCGCTACGTGGCGGACGACTGACCAAGGAGATAAACAAATTGTATTATAGTTGGCTTGATCGTTGGGATGAACGGCGAGCGAAGCGCGGGGACGCGATAAAGACCCAAAGCGACTTCGCTCTGGACACTGAACTTGCGTTCCCTGGCTCTGGGCATCTGGCAGGCATTGAGAACTTTTGTAATCTTGCAGACCAGGCTGTCGAGGACCCTAGCTATTTCGATGAACCGGGTATTAACGACTTGGTCGTCGAATGCGAAGGAGAGCGGATCAAGTTTTCATCAGGCATTTCTACCGACGTCGAAGAGAACAATGTCGTCTGGGCGAAAGTAACAGAAGGCGGGTCAGTCGACCAGGCGCTGGTTGTGTTCCACCATTGGAATGCGAGCGTGCGGTACCGTGAGATCGCAAATTTTTTCACGCGACGCGGGATCACGGTCATCGAGATGGCACTTCCATATCATTTCGAGCGTAGTCGATCCGGCGCTGATTATGCCGATTACATGCTCAGCCCGAGTCTCGGACGGACGATGCAATCCATGAGGCAGGCAGTATGGGACGGCCGAAAGCTCATTCGCTGGCTGAAGGGGCAAGGTTATAAAGAAATTTCCGTACTCGGAATGAGTTTGGGATCTTGGGTTGCAGGGTTGATTGCTGCCAACGACACAACTGTTTCAAAAGCTGCGTTATTCCTGACGGCTGGCAGTCTTGCTGACATGGTATGGACCGGGCGCGCAACGCAAACAATTTCCGCGAGCCTTCAGCCCACGATCGAATTAAGCGATCTCAGAAGAGCCTGGGCACCTATAAACTTGGTGAACCATGTGCATCGTCTGGCGCGGGATAGTCTCGAACTACATGTGGTATTGGCCAAGCGAGACAAGGTGGTGCGGCCAGAGCTTTCTAAAAGTCTGATACATGGGCTTAACAACGTCGGAGCCAAGCCCAGCTTGCTGGAACTGAATTGTGGTCATTATTCGCTGTCCATTCCGCCCTACATCATCTGGGCTGGCCTAAGCGTGGCTCGCTCGCTGAAACCCGGCCACTTGAGCCGCTGACGGCAAGACTGGAGGATTTGCCTCGCCTGTAGCTCAGTTATCGGCATTCTAAACCTGCCCGCCGCGCACACCAAAAGTCTTGCGCAGAAGTTATCGGTGGACCAAGTCCAAGAAGCGTCCATATTCTTCGCTGACCTCGCGTGCTTCTTTGAAGGCGCGGGTGCGCTCCTCGTCAAGGCAGCGAAAATAACTCTGGATGTCGCGAAAGTAGAGCTCAAAGTCATCATGGATGATGTTCACATACTCCGAAGCAGCCTTTAGGTCACTTGGAACAAATGGGCGAGGCGGGGAAACGCATGTGTCGGCGAGTGCCGAGCCACTTTCGAGCGACAACACAGCTAACGCTCGCAGCAAGCGCAGGACGCACGACTGGGGGTAACTAAAACTACATGTTTCCTTGAACGAGCGCATGTTTCGTGCCTAAAGGTATTGAGATGAGCGTATAGCCGCAGAAAGATAAATATACTATTGCGGTCATTAATATACTATCGTAACTCTGGGCTTCAAGTAGGAATGCCCAGGTGTTGCGTCTTTTGAGAAAGCGTGAGCCGGGCCATGAACTGGGACATCGAAGCACCAAATGTGGTTACGGAAGCCAGGTTCCGCGAGCTCGTGGAAAGCGGTTACAGCGCTGAAGTCCTGTGCCAGGAATCGGCACATAAGAAGGGCCCCAGTTACTATGGGGTCTGGATCATGCGTGCCGTGTCTGACGAGGGCGTCGAAAAGCTTCTGGTCACGGCCCGCACCAGGACGACCTATAACGACATCAAGATTCGCGAGTTCAAGACAATCACCGGTGTTGTGTCCTTCTTCATTGGTATCGGGTTCTCCCATGCCGATGTGCCGCTCGAAGAGGGCCAGCGGACCGCGCACAAGCTCACGGCATCCGGCAAGGGCGTTAGCGACTAGCCTTCTTCTCCTCAGCCTTCTGGCAGGGCCAGCCTCGGCACAGATGGTGCTGGTCATGGAGAGCGATGGCTCTCTGAACCCGTCGCAGTCTCAGAATAGCTTTGCCCGCAACTACAATGACGGCATCGGTCAGGGATCGACAGCCGATGAACTTGCGGTTTTCGGCAGCGATGAAACTGGGCTAGAGCGTGAAGCAATGCGCTTTGCAGCCCGTGTCGGTCCGGTGCCCCTGCCCCGCGCCGATGTCCTAAACGCCATAGAGACTATGGCCCTGCGCTATGCCAGCCACCCGGGCCTAAGGCGAGCGGAGCTTTCCGTCACGGACTGGCTGAGCCTCTACCGCGCCAATATCGAAGTGGAGAGCGCCTACCGGCAGGATGCGGTCTCCCGCGCGGGCGCCATTGGCCTCGGCCAACTGATGCCCGCCACTGCCCTTGATCTCGGCGTTGACCCGCGTGACCCCCAACAGAACCTCGAAGGCTCTGCCCGCTACCTCGCAATGATGCTGGAAAGCTTCGGCGATCCGCATCTGGCGCTGGCGGCCTACAACGCCGGACCCGACGCGGTCCGCCAACACGGTGGCATTCCCCCTTACCGAGAAACCCAGAACCACGTGGCTCGCGTCATGGCTGTCGTGGCCCGATTGGAAGGATCAAATTCATGATGTCCCAACCTTTTTGGAAATCATTCCTCAAAACACTTATCGGCAATGTCACGAGAGCGCGCAGCGCGGCAGTGCATTGGCGATACCGCTTTTTCCAAACAAGTTGGATTTCAAACCTCTTTGTCGCCTCGCTGGCGCTATTCCTGCTGATTGCCGAACCCGCCCTCGCCCAGAGCATCGACCTCTCCCCGATCCAAAGTTTGCTCCAGGGCATCGTCGATGCGCTGACCGGACCCCTTGGTGTGGTCATCGCGACGCTTGCCGTTCTCGGGGTCTTTCTCAGCTGGTTCTTCAACATCATCGACCTGCGCCAGGCGCTCTGGGTCCTCGTGGGCATCGCTGGTGTCGCGGCCGCTCCCACCATTGTTGCCGCGGTCTTCGCCGGTGGCTGAGCGCTCGCCCCTCTTCCTCGGCCTCGTGCGCCCGCCCAAGCTACTGGGCCTGCCGATCATGTATGCGATGGTCTGGCTCTTCGGTTCGGTGCTCTTGTTCGTCTGGGTCCAGCACATCGCGGTACTGGGTGTCGCCGCCCTACTCTATCCGGTTCTGTGGAAGGCCGCGGATTGGGACCCGCGTTTCATCGACGTGATGATGACAGCGCTGCAGGAGACGCCACCCACGCGCAACAGATCCATTCATGGCGGGGACAGCTATGCCCCGTGATGACGCCCGTGATGCTGCGCTCGACCCCCGCACAATGACGCCGGACTGGTATGCGCGCGAGACCCGCCTCGCGCATATGCTGCCCTATGTGAGCCTCGTTGACGACCAGACCGTGCGGACACGGGTGAACGAGCTCTTCCGCTGCATCCGGCTCGAGGGGATCAACAGCTACACGACCGACGATGCCTATCTTGACAAGGTGACGGCACTTTTTGCTCGCATCGTCGCGCAGCTTGGGCCGGAATTCAGCTATTACGTCCACAAGGTCTCCAAGGCCATCAAACCTGATCTCGACCCCATCCGCGAGGACAGCTTCGCAGGCGAGGTTGACCGGCGCTGGCGCGCGAAACTCGAGACCAGCGGGCTCCGCGACAAGACCCTGACGCTCACCGTCATTCACCGCCCGCCCCCGAAAAGCCTCCTGCCGTTCCTGAGCTGCAGCGCGCCGGACCGACTGAAGGAGGAGACCCGCAAACGCCTGCAGCGCTTGGGCGAGGCCGTGAACGTCTTTCTGTCTGGCCTCGCCGAGCTGAAGCCGCGCTTGCTGTCGGCCGCATCGGGGGAATTGGTGGGGTTTCTGGGCGCGCTGAACACAGGTACCGAGCTGCCGCTCTACCCGGCAAACACCTACGGCTTTTTGTCCTTCAACGTCGCCAATACCCGCGTGACGTTTCATGGCGATCATTTCGAGCTCTCGGAAGGCGTCGTGGGCCACCGCTACGGCAAGAGCTTCACCATCGGGGAATACTCCGAAGGCACCTCCTGCAGCATGTTCGACATGCTGAACCTGCCGGTCGACATGATCGTGACGCACTCCTTCACGCCGATCAATTCGAACCTCATGGCGGGCCGCATCAAGCGGCAAAAGCGCCAGATGCAGGCCAGCCAGGACGCGGCCCTCTCGCTCCTGGAAGCCCTCGACATCGCCGCCGATGATCTCGAGGCCAAGCGCCAAAGCTTCGGCGAACACCACATGGTCGTGACGCTCTTTTGCGACACGCTCGAAGAACTGCAAACCCTCAGCGCCGAGATCGTGAACGCCGCCGCAACCGAAGGCGTGAAGATGATTGGCGAGCGGGTCGCGGCCAAGGCGCATTACCTCAGCCAGCACCCCGGCAACCAGCCAAAGCGCGTCCGCGCCAGCGCCGTCACCAATCGCAACTTCGCGGATTTCGCGGCCTTCCACCGAACACAACTCGGCAAACCCGCAGCACTGACCCCCTGGGGCAGGGTCATCACCTATCTGCCCACACCGGAGCAGAGCGCCTATCGGTTTTCCTATCACGAGCAAGGCTCGCCCGACAAAGAACCCACCAGCGGCCATACCCTGATCATGGGACGACCCGGGTCGGGCAAATCGGTGCTGTCCGCCTTCCTGATGACCCAAGCCCGTCGAGCAGGGGCGCGGATCTTCGTCTTCGATTACCGTCTTGGTATGGAGATGGCGGTCCGCGCCAATGGCGGGCGCTACGCGTCCCTGAATGCCGGCCAGCCCACGGGTCTCAATCCGCTCTGGACCGAGACCGATGCGCGCGGCACCGCCTGGCTCTCGGATTGGCTCACAACCCTGCTCTACCGCGCCGACAAGCCCCTGACGCCGGCACAGACCAACCGCATCCAGGAGGTCGTGCGCCAGAATGCCCAGGCCACCAATCCGGCCCTGCGGAACTGGCGGGATTTCGCATCGCTTTTTGTGTCCACCGATGATGGCGGCGATCTGCACCAGCGCCTGCTCGAGTGGACCGAAGACGGCCGCTATGGCTGGATCTTCGGGCAGAGCCTTGAGGACACTTTTTCGCTCAAAGGCGATGTCGTGGGCTTCGATCTGACCGGCATTCTCGACAGCGAGGCCGACAAGGAACGGATGGCGGTCCTGTCCTATCTTTTCCGCCGGGTCGAGCGCGAAATCGAGGACCGCCGCCCCACCATCATCGTGATCGACGAGGCCTGGAAGGCGCTCGACAACGCGTATTTCGCCGAGCGGCTGTCGAACTGGCTGGTGACCGCGCGCAAGCAGAACACCGTCGCGGTGATGATGACGCAATACGCAAGCCAGCTCGAGCGCACCCGGACCGGCAAGACCATCGTCGAAGCCGTTCCGACGCAGATCCTGCTGCCCAATATCCGCGCGCAGCCTGCGGACTACGCCATGCTGAACCTCACGGAGAAGGAGCTCGACGTCCTTCTCAACACGGGCAGCAACAGCCGCTTGGCGCTGATCCGCGACGATCAGGGCTCAATCGTCGTCGATGCCGATTTGAGCGCCCTTGGACCCAATCTCACGATCCTTGGCGGCATGGAAAAGGGCGAAGCGCTTGTCGGCGCCGATTACCGCGACCGCCCGGACTTCTGGAGGCTTTCATGATCCGTACTGTTGATTGTCACTGAGAACTGACCCGGTATTTTCACCGAGATTTGACCCACCCTCAGTTATGCGTCGTGGTTTAT
>NZ_JBIFFU010000018.1:0-58034 GCF_043557315.1 Sulfitobacter sp. 1A12779 | reverse complement strand
CAACCAACCCGATCAGCAGGTGCAACGAGTAGCTTAATTTACGCCAGATCCTGTCCAAGAGATGGGGAGTAGCTCATTCCGGCGAAAGGCAAAGATGTCATGAAGGTCGGTTCCTACTGTGATTTACTTGATAATGCCGCACTTATCAGAAGTTTGTTAGGGGCTATTGGAATGCTCTTCCTGTAACCTTAGTCATCAAAGCAGAAATTCGTATCGTGCGCAGCACGGTCAATTTGGGCTCACTGCGGATGTTTGCCGCACGACACATCAAGGTTCGCACAGCGGACAAAGCCGCCGTTAGATTATGCCAGACAGACGACCGCTTTCTTCCTCGAAGTGACAAGGTCAGGTATCAGGCTGCTTCGATCTCCGGAACCTGCACATCGGCGTTCCTGCGTTGCCGCGCCATGATTTCTGTAAATGGCAAGGTTGGATTTGCTTCAGCAAGCATGCCTACCTTCATCCAGAATTCAGCTTGCGCATTGATTGAGCGGCACATGACTGAACTGGACTTGCGCAGTTCCTCATGCATTTCGTCCCCTATCTTTACGATACCCATCGACGCGTCTCCCAATCTTAGTGTATATGAAACGTGTATAAACCGCTCATGAACCGTATAATGTCGCGACGCCTCAGGGTCAATCTGACTGCGGTTGCCACGAAGAGAATTTCAGAGTGACCTTGTTATGGATAGATATATAGACGTCTGTGCTTCACCTAAGGCAGAGCATGCCCGTAGAACCGAGAGCATCAAACTTTATGGGCCTGACGCTTTTGAGGGTATGCGCTGCGCAGGTGACTTAACCGCGAGATGCCTCGACGACATAGCGGATCTTATCTGCGCTGGCACAGCCTTATCGCACATCAATACCTTCGTTCTCAACTTCGCGGCCAAGCACGACGCCACACCGGCGACGTTGGGCTATAAAGGCTATCCATATGCCTGCTGCACATCGGTCAACCATGTGGTCTGCCACGGTTTCCCAAACGAGAAGAAGTTACGGGACGGCGATATCGTGAATGTTGACGTCACACTGATCTTGGACGGATGGCATGGCGATTCAAGTCGGATGTATGTGGTCGGAAAGCCGAAACGCAAGGCTGAGCGTCTTATCGAGATTGCCCATGAGGCCATGATGCAGGGGATCAGGGTCGTTCGTCCTGGGGCGCGATTAGGTGATATCGGCCATGCAATACAGACCTACGCATATTCGGAACGCTGCTCGGTAGTCCGCGAATTCTGCGGCCACGGCATCGGACGGGTCTTCCATGACTCCCCCGACATCCTGAACTTTGGCAAAGCTGGAACCGGATTGGAACTGAGAGAGGGCATGATCTTTACGGTTGAGCCGATGATCAATCTGGGGCGCGGCGAGGTGAAAATGCTTGCAGACGATTGGACGGCCGTAACACGTGACAAATCCCTATCGGCACAATTCGAGCATTCGATTGGCGTAACATCGGACGGTTTCGAGGTGTTCACACGCTCGCCCAGTGGTCTGCACGCGCCCGGGATCGAGCTTCCAACCGTTCCTGAATAGCGGACCATCGACGCTACCGCAGCATTGGTTGAGTTGGGCTCGAACCGGAACTTCGCCGCGCTTAGGACGGACGGCAGCATTTAGTTCCAGCGAAGCGGCTCCGTCAAACATGCGACGGAGCCAACTGTGATCGACATTTACAGCATGGTCTGGCTTGTAAGAGGTGTGGTTCTTTTCTTCTCTATCGCGTTGAGTTCATTCGAAACCGACACCAAAAGGCCCCATGTGTTCGATCAATTAATTTCTCGCTAACATTTTCCCAAGGCAAGAACCTCCTCAGAGCAGCGCATTGGCTCGCGTTTCGCTTTGGAGCGGTGACTACTGCCTCGAAAGCACAGTCAAGATCATCACTGGGGACATGAACCGCCTCTGCTAACCAAAACAGCATTGGGGCGCATTGAATGTGATTGTAGACAAAACGTGCATCGCGGTTGGGAATATTTGCCCGACCATACGCGCCCGGTCCGTCATATTCGCCCAACCATCCCAACCAATGCTCCTTCTGGCTGGAATACCACGCCCCGCCAAATCCAACGCCTTCCTGCAACACTAACTCCAACTCGCGGTAGCGCGGTGAATTTGCATCTAGTTGCCTGATCCGGCGGCGCAGTTGTTTAGGCCGCAAACCGACCATCCCCGCCCTTCTCTGCCTGACCAAGCACGGCCAGACTTTCCATAAGCGGCTCGACGGTCCCTGCCCTTGCGCGGACAAAGCGGCGGGCGATTTGTTCGGGGTTGGCTTCGCCCATCTCGGTAAGGGCTTCGCGCACGGCGGCGATTTGTTCAGGCATGGTTTTGGGCCACGGGGCCTTTTCGATCTTGGCGACCACGCCAAGGTCCATATTGCCGGTTTTGCCTTTGGCAACTTGCTGGCCTGTGGGGTTTTGATAGTCGGGGCGGAGCCAGCGGATGTGGCCGCGCGCCTCTTCCTCTGCGCTCTCTTTTTTGAGGGCGACAAGGCGGAAGAGAATTTCCTCGTCACTCAAGTCCGCAGACCAGCCATAAGCATCTGCAACGGCGGCATCAATCTCGTCGTGCAAGTCGCGCAGGATACCGATCAGGCCTTGGTCATAGATGTCCTTGTCCTTACCTTCGATGGTGTCCCCCGCGCGTAGCTTTTCCAACACGTTATACATCTGGGTCAGGGTCAGCTTGGGGTGGGCCGCCTGCTGGCGCTTGCGATGCGCGTCGAGGTCTTCGCCAAGCTGGCGCAGGTGAGGTTTCTGGTCGCCAGTAAGAATAGGAAAGGGGAAGGGATCGAAGCAGCGCGATTTGTTGTAGCGAGGTCGATCTTCCAAAGTTCCACCTTGTGCAAGCGCCCACACTATGTGTGTGCGCGAAGAGAGAACAGCCAAATACTCAGCACTTTCTAACGCTATTGAGACAGTTGTTTGATCAGGTAAAAACGTAGTCGACAGGAAGACAAAAAACCTATGTTTCGACGTCATGACAGTAGCAATTTGGCGAGAGTTTCCCTTCTGGGAGTTCCTCAAATCCATGTTATTTCGCCTATGGAGTGGTCCTGTCACGTATTCGTGCCGCCCCAAGTGCTCGTTTAAGCCACTTTCCTTTCGAAAGCGACGGGGCTTTTTCCGCCTAAGGCCGAGTGTCTTCGGCGCGGATTGTAGAAGCCGTTTATGTAGTTGAAGATTGCCATCTCTGCTGCCCGTCGCGTTGGCCAAGACTGGCGCCAGATCAGCTCAGCCTTGATTGTTTTGAAAAATGTTTCAACGGCGGCGTTGTCATAACAATTGCCTTTACCGCTCATCGATACCTGGAAGCCATGCTGGCGCAGGAGCTTTTGATAATCGTGAGAACAGTATTGGCTTCCGCGATCTGTATGGTGGATGCAGCCTTTGGGCGGTTGCCGAAGAGCGATGGCCATCTTCAGTGCACGGATCGCCAGGTCGCGCTTCATGCGATTGCTCACCGCCCAGCCGATCACGCGCCGGGAATGCAGGTCCAGGATCACTGCCAGATACAACCATCCTTCACGCGTCCAGACATAGCTGATGTCACCTGCCCATTTCTGGTTCGGGTGATTTGCGCGGAAGTCCCGGTTCAACAGGTTCGGCGCGATGTTAAACGCATGATTACTGTCCGTCGTGACCTTATATTTCTTTGACCTTTCAACACGTATGCCGTTCTCACGCATCAGTCTACCGACCCGACGATGGCCGACGTTCAGGCCCAGTTCTTTCAACACCTCGGTCATTCTGGGGCGGCCATAGCTGCCCAGGCTGAGCCGCGATTGTTCCTTGATATGGGCCAGAACGACCATGTCGGTCCGCTGCCGTTGACTGGCCGGACGGCTGCGATAGGCACGTAAGCCTCGTTGGCTGACATCCAGAACCTGACACAGGCGGGTAGTCGGGAAGTCGCAGCCATGCTCTTCGATGAACCGGAACCTCATGACTTTTGGCTCGCGAAGAAGGCTGTGGCCTTCCTAAGAAACAGCCGCGGCCTCGGGAATGGGCTTCAATGCAAAACCGAGGGTCTTGGCGCGCCGTTGAAGGTTGGAGAGCACGCGTTTCCGATGTCGTTCATCATAGGCCGCTGCACCTTGATCCTGATAGGCCATGCCATGGCGGATTGCGTTGTAGAACAAGACTGCAATCTTGCGCGCCGTGGCCGTAACCGCCTTTTGCTTGCCTATCCGCGATGACAGTCGGCGGTAAAACGCGCCCAGGGCCGTGTCGCTTCGGCCAATCGTTACTGCCGCCAGGCGCAGGAGTGCCGCGGCGCGACTGGAGGTTCGGCGTGTCCGAGAAGACAGCAGCTTGCCACCAGAGATTTTGTTGCCCGGGGCCAAACAGAGCCAAGACGTGAAGTGCTTGGCGCTTCCTAAGAAACAGCCGCGGCCTCGGGAATGGGCTTCAATGCAAAACCGAGGGTCTTGGCGCGCCGTTGAAGGTTGGAGAGCACGCGTTTCCGATGTCGTTCATCATAGGCCGCTGCACCTTGATCCTGATAGGCCATGCCATGGCGGATTGCGTTGTAGAACAAGACTGCAATCTTGCGCGCCGTGGCCGTAACCGCCTTTTGCTTGCCTATCCGCGATGACAGTCGGCGGTAAAACGCGCCCAGGGCCGTGTCGCTTCGGCCAATCGTTACTGCCGCCAGGCGCAGGAGTGCCGCGGCGCGACTGGAGGTTCGGCGTGTCCGAGAAGACAGCAGCTTGCCACCAGAGATTTTGTTGCCCGGGGCCAAACAGAGCCAAGACGTGAAGTGCTTGGCGCTTTTCCAAGCGCGCAGGTCCGTGCCGCATTCAGCCACCAACTTAAGGGCCAGCGATGGTCCAAGCCCGTGGATCTGCGTGAGGTCCGTGCCCAACACCCCGTAAAGTGCGGCACGCACATCGAAGGACGGCGCATTGTGCTGCTTGCCTTTGATCCGCGCCTTGGGCAGCGGAGCCAGATCATCGTCAGCTCGGACCGTCAGTGCCCCAACCGCCGCCTCCAGCCTTCGGTCGCACGCCTCGATCTGCGCTTTGTAAAAATCATAAAGCTCAAGCGACTGTGTTAGGGCAAAGACATGCTCCTCACGGTCGTTGCCGACCAGCGCGGCCTTGATCGTCTCTATCGAGGATTTGCAGCGAATATCCCGGAACGCGGCAAGAACCTCCGGATCACGCTCGCCAGCGACAATGGCACGGATGATCCGCATGCCCGTCGCGCCCGTGATGTCGGAGACGACATGATGCAGTTGAAGGTTCATCTCCATCAACGCCTTCTGCATGTGCTGGATGTGAGCGGCGGCATACTCGGTGAGCCGTTCCCGTTGCCGCATGTAGGCGCGCAGGGTGGCGATCTCCGCCTCAGGGCGGAAACTGCCGCGGAGCAGGCCGTAGGAATGCAGTTGGCGCAGCCATCCCGCGTCGCTCACATCGGTTTTGCGGCCTGGCACGTTCTTGGCGTAGCGGGCATTCACAAGGATGACCTCGAAGCCATGCGCTTCCAGGATCTCGAAGGCCGGGATCCAGTAAACGCCGGTCGATTCCATGGCCACGCTGGTGACATTGCAGGACCGGAACCAGTCGGCAAGGTCGTGCAAATCCTGAGTGAAAGTCCCAAAGGCGCGCACTGGCATAATATCTGCGTCAGGGTTCACAGCCGCCATGTGCATGGTCGAGCCGATGTCGATCGCAGCCGCATTGGGGTTGACCATCTTCAAATCCGGGTGGCCGCCGGTCTTGGACTTTGTCATGGCATCTCCTCCGTTCAATTCGAAGGGCGTGGGCCATGCAAGTTCGTCATCTTCCTAACCGGGATCACCGCGATGGCGGCGTCACCACTCTCAAGTGCGCATCAGCCCATGTGCCACGTTTTTTAACGGGGTCCAGCCCACCAATAAGCCATCGGCAACTGCCCTTCAGTCGCAGCATAGCACAAGCTGTTCCTACCGCGCACAGGCGGGCAACGGCCCGGAACGGTTTTTTAGAATATCCCGCTCCTCCTTGAGAATGCGGTTCTCTCTCCGAAGCCGTTCATTCTCACGGGCAAGGTCCAGATCCTTCTCCGACACAACATCGGTGTCACGAAGCGCCGTCACCCACTTGTTCAGCGTCGAAAGCCCGACGCCCAAATCCGATGCCACCTGTTTGCGTGTCAGCCCGCTCGTCAACGCGATCCGCACCGCTTCAGCCCGGAATTCGTCCGTCCGTTTCGTTCCCATAGTCAGTCTCCTTTGTTGCAATAAATGCTATCAAAGGAGCGGCATCAAACCGCGACACGTCCATTGCTGACCATGTTTGGCATTTTTCCATGTGGGCATCCTATCAATATGGACCTGCTGCGCCACCTGTTCGAACGTTGGCACCTCTTGGCGTGCACTGAAGCGCGGGTTCAGCCCCTGCTTGGCCATCCGACGATATTCTAGTGCCCGCTCGCGCGCTTGGTTCAACGTGACAATATCCGCGCCTCCAAGACCAAAATCGGTGCGCAGCGGAGCGCCCTTCTTATTCTTCTGGCCCTTCACGACCACCCGTACGATCCAGCGTCGTGCGCCCAACGGATCGACCACTAGATAAAGGCCGTTGCCATCGCCATGACGCCCTGGGCCAAGATTTTCGACCAACTTCTTTGTCAGTTTGCCAGACAGCGCCATCTCACAAATACCACATTCTATACCACTCAAGTAACGAATATAGGCACAACCGAGAGAAACTCAAGGCAACCACAGATAACCGTTAAAGCGTTACAGGCGAAAGAAAAAATTCGCTGAAAGCAGCCCACCGAAATCAAACAAAAAGCTATTTTGGCGGAGGAGGTGGGATTCGAACCCACGGTACGCTCTCACGCACGCCGGTTTTCAAGACCGGTGCATTCGACCACTCTGCCACTCCTCCGCAGCACGCTCCTCCTAGAGCGCCGGGATCGATTCGGCAAACGCACATTTTCGCGGCCAGCCCCCCGCACCCCTTTGGGGAAATTCGCCGATCTGCCCTGCGCGGTCTTTTCAAGCGCTGCCCGGTCGGGTTATTCTGCGCCAAAGCCCCTTTCAGAGGGGCGCAGGGCGTGCCGATCCAACGGCGCGACATTCTCGCGGGACATGGGTCGCGGCGCGCGACGACAGCAGGCAAGGACATCAAGGGCATGAGCAGGGACAATCAACCGTTGCGCATCAAGAAAAGCCGCGCGGCGGGCTTGGGCGTGGGCATTCTGGCAGTTGGTTTGCTGGCCGGTTGCGAGGGCGGCGATTTCAAACTCCCCTTCGGTGCAAACGAAGGTGCCAGCGCGCCGCGCAGCACCTCGACCAAATTGGTGGAACGTGATGTCGAAGCACCTGAGGTTTTCTCAGCCACGGATGAGGGTCTTTGGGACGGGCGCCCCTCGCTCGGCGGGGTCTGGGTGGCGCATCCGGACGTCACCGAACCTGAGCGCGTGATCGTGCGCAATGAGGCGAACGGGAAATTCGTTATCGGTGCCCTGTTCCGGCGTGAGCGGGAGTTGCCCGGACCCAAACTGCAAATCTCTTCGGATGCCGCCGCCGCGCTTGGCATTCTGGCGGGCGCTCCGGCGCCGCTGAACGTGACCGCTCTGCGGCGCGAGGAAAGCGCCGCCCCGGAAGAGAGCTTTGAGGCCGAGAATAGCGGTGACGCTGCAGCCACTCTTGCCAGCCCTGCCCCCGTCACCGCCACGGCGCTGGCCCCTGCGCCGACGGCCAGCGCCGCTGCCACTGCCACGGCGAGCGCCAAACCGCCCGCCCCCGCGGCCCCGAAACCGGCGCGCCCGGCGGCTGGTGCGAAACTGTCCAAGCCCTACGTGCAGCTGGGCATCTTCAGCGTGGAGGCCAATGCCACCCGCACCGCCAAACAGATGCGCGGCGCGGGCATGGTGCCCACCGTCAAGCAAAGCGCGATCAACAACAAACCCTTCTGGCGCGTGGTGATCGGCCCCGCCACCAGCAAATCCGAACTCGACACCCTTCTCAAGAAGGTCAAGGCCGAGGGCTTTACCGACGCCTACGCCGTGTCGAACTGACAAACCGGAGGAAATGCTTCCTATGATCCGCCTTTTTGCCGCCGCCGTGGCGCTGGTGCTGACGCTCCAGCCCGCCGCCGCTTTCGATACCCGCGCCACCGCCGCCTATGTGTTGGACCAGACCACCGGCACCGTGCTGCTGGCCAAGAACGCGGATGAGCCGCTGCCGCCCGCCTCCATGTCCAAGCTGATGACGCTCTACATGGCCTTCGAGGCCGTGGAGCGTGGGAAGCAGAACGGCGGGCTCGATTTGGTCGAGAAACTGCCCGTGTCCGAACACGCCATGTCCTATGGCGGCTCGACCATGTTCCTCGACACCACCGACCGCGTCTCGGTCGAGGACCTGATCCGCGGGATCATCGTGCTGTCGGGCAATGACGCCAGCGCCGTGATTGCCGAAGCGCTGAGCCCCGATGGTACCGAATACGGCTTTGCCCGGCTGATGACACAGCGCGCGCAGCAGATGGGGATGACCAATTCCACCTTCGCCAATTCCAACGGCTGGCCGCAGGCGGGGCATCTGATGTCAGTGCGCGACCTTGGTCTGCTGGCCAACCGCATCATCACCGATTTCCCGCAGTTCTACCCGCTTTTTGCAGAACGTGAGTTCGCCTTTGATGGCCGCGCGCCGCAGAACAAGACCAACCGCAACCCGCTTTTGGGTCTGGGCATCGGCGCGGATGGCCTGAAAACCGGGCATACCAATGAGGCGGGCTATGGGCTTGTCGGTTCGGCCAAACAGGGCGACCGCCGGGTGATCTTTGTCCTTTCGGGCCTCGACAGTGCCGCTGCCCGCGCGCAGGAGGCTGAATCGGTGGTCAACTGGGCCTTCCGCCAGTTCACGCAGCGGGATCTGGGCGAAGCGGGCACCCGCATTGCCGAAGCCCCCGTGGCCCTTGGCACGACCCAATCGGTCGGACTTGAGCTGAAGGACGATCTCTCGATGCTGGTGCCTGTCACCGGCGGGGATGAGATTGAGGCCGAGGTGATCTACACCGGCCCTTTCCAAGCGCCGATCAGCAAGGGCGACGAATTGGGCGAACTGGTGGTCGACCGGGGCGAATTGCCTGCCATGCGCGTGCCGCTGGTGGCCTCGGCCTCCATCGCGCCGGGCGGGTTCATGGTCAAGATGACCGCCGCCGCGCTGCATCTGATGAACCGCCTCAACGCAGGCCCGCAGGCGGCCCCCACCGTGGAAGCGGAAGCTTCGTGACCAGCGCAGAGAAGGCCCGCGCGCCGGGCCTCTTCGTCACTTTCGAAGGCATTGATGGCTCTGGCAAATCCACCCAAGCGCGGCTTTTGGCGGATCATCTGACGGCACAGGGCCATGACGTGGTACTGACCCGCGAACCGGGCGGCAGCCCGGGGGCCGAGGAGATCCGTGCGCTCGTCTTGCAGGGTGATCCCGACCGCTGGTCGGCGCAAACGGAAATCCTGCTCTTCACCGCCGCCCGCCGCGATCATCTTGAACGTACCATTCGCCCCGCGCTCGACGCCGGAAAGGTCGTGATCTGCGACCGTTTCGCCGATAGCACGCGGATGTATCAGGGCCTTTCGCGCGGCGATCTGCGGCAGATGGTCGATGACCTGCACGCGCTGATGATCGGGATGGAGCCTGACCTGACCCTCTTGATCGACATGGATCCGGCCCATGGCCTTGAACGCGCCCTCTCTCGCCAGACGGCAGAGGAGCGGTTCGAGGATTTCGGCGTGGAACTTCAAGCCAATATGCGCGCGGGTTTTCTGAGCCTTGCCAAGGAATTCAACCACCGCTTCCATGTGATCGACGGGGGCCGCGACATCGACAGCGTGGCCCGCGACGTGACCGCCTGCGTCACCGCGCGATTGGGCTGATCCACGCGCCCTGCCCGCTTCCCTCTGCGGCGAAACATGCTAGACCGAGGCCATGACAGACGACGCCCCCCAGCCAGACCGTGTGGAAGGTGCCCGCCACCCGCGCGACACGCCGAAACTGATCGGCCAAAGCGCCGCCGAGGCTGCCTTTCTCGACGCTTTCAACAGCGGCAAACTGCATCACGCATGGATGCTGACCGGCCCGCGCGGTGTGGGCAAGGCGACGCTGGCATGGCGCATCGCGCGGTTTCTTCTGGCGACCCCCGACCCGGATGGCGGGATGTTCGACTTGCCCCCGGCCGAGACGCTTGAGATCGACCCCGACCACCCTGTCGCCCGCCGCGTCGCCGCCGGGGCCGAGGCGGGGCTGAAGTCCGTCACCCGCACGCTGAACCCCGACACCAAGAAAATGCGCAAGCAGATCGTCGTCGATGACATCCGCGCGCTGAACGGCTTTTTCCAGATGTCCGCCGCCGATGGGGGCCGCCGCGTTGTCATCATCGACGACGCGGATGAGATGAACCCCAACGCCGCCAACGCGCTGCTGAAGATGCTGGAGGAGCCGCCGGAACGCGCCGTTCTGCTGCTGCTCAGCCACCAGCCCTCCAGCCTGTTGCCCACCATCCGCTCGCGCTGCCGCACCCTGCGGCTCGGCACGCTCGACGCGGATCAGATGGCCGAGGCACTGGCCGGGTCGGGTGTGGAGGTCGAAGACGATCCCGCCGCACTGGCCGAGCTTTCCGGCGGGTCGGTCGGCGGGGCGCTGCGCCTGTCGCTGATGGGCGGGGTGAAAACCTATGCCGATCTCGTCGGGCTGATCTCTTCGCTGCCGCAACTTGACCGGGGCCGCGCCATCAAACTGGCCGAAGCCGCAGCACAGCGCGGGGGGGAGGCGAAACTCGACCTGCTCTTTACTCTGCTGGACCTGCTGCTGGTGCGTCTGGCCCGCACCGGGGCCACCGGTGCGCCGCCCGCGCAGCCCGCATGCGCCGATGAGATCGCCGTGCTGCAACGCCTTTCGCCCAGCCCCGCACAGGGGCGCGCATGGGCCGACGCGGCGCAGCAGATATCCGACCGCGCCCGTCACGGGCTGGCGGTGAACCTTGACCCTGCCGCGCTGGTCCTAGATACCCTGCGGCAGATAGGCCAGACGGCGCCAAGATAGCCGAAAGGACAGCATGACCGACACGCCCCAGATCACCGACAGCCACTGCCACCTCGATTTCGAGAGCCTGCATGAAGACCTGCCCGGCGTCATCGCCCGCGCGGCGGAGGCGGGCGTCACCCGCATGGTCACCATCTGCACCCGGCTAAAGAACGAGCCCAGCGTGCGGGCCATTGCCGAGGCGCATGAGCCGGTGTTCTACGCCGCAGGCACCCACCCGATGTCCGCCGCGGAAGAGCCGATGGCTTCGGTCGACGAACTTCTCGCCCTGACCCAGCACCCCAAGATGGTCGGCATCGGTGAGACGGGCCTCGACTACCACTACACCGCCGAGAGTGCCGAGGTGCAAAAGACCTCCCTGCGCATTCATATCGCGGCGGCGCGGGAAAGTGGCTTGCCGCTGATCATCCATGCCCGCGACGCGGATGACGACATGGCCCGCATCCTGCGCGAAGAACATGCGAATGGCGCTTATAGCTGCGTCATGCATTGCTTCTCCTCCTCCGCTGAACTGGCCCGTGCCGCGCTTGATCTGGGGTTCTACCTGTCGATGTCCGGCATCACCGCCTTCCCCAAATCGCAGGACCTGCGCGATATTTTCGCCGCCGCCCCGCTCGACCGTATTCTGGTGGAAACCGACGCGCCCTATCTCGCCCCGCCGCCGCATCGCGGCAAACCGAATGAGCCTGCCTTTACCGCCCATACCGCCCGCCGCGCAGCTGAGACCTTTGGCCTCGACTACGCCGATTTCGCGGCCCGCACGCAGGAGAATTTTGAGCGTCTCTTCGCGAAAGCCGCCGCTTGGGAGCCTGCGCGCTGATGGCCGACCTGCGGGTGACCATATTGGGCTGCGGCTCCTCCGGCGGGGTCCCGCGGATCGGCGGCCATTGGGGCGCTTGCGACCCGAATGAGCCCAAGAACGCCCGCCGCCGCTGCTCGATCCTTGTGGAGCGGGTGACGGAGGCAGGCACCACCACCGTATTGATCGACACCTCCCCCGACATGCGCACCCAGCTGTTGGACGCAGGCATCGGGCGGCTCGATGCGGTGATCTACACCCATTCCCACGCGGATCACGTTCACGGGCTGGATGATTTGCGCATGGTGGTGATGAACATGCGCGCGCGCCTGCCGGTCTGGGCCGATGCGCCGACGCGGGACGCGCTGATCGAACGGTTTGGCTATGCCTTCGTGCAGCCCGAATGGTCGAGCTACCCGCCCATCCTCGACATGCATGAGATCACCGGCGAGGTCAGCATCGACGGCCCGGGTGGCACCCTGAAATTCGCGCCCTTCACCGTCACCCATGGCAATATCGACGCGCTCGGTTTTCGCTTTGACGATATCGTCTACCTGCCCGATGTCTCGGCCATTCCTGAGGACTGCTGGCCGATGATGGACAACCTGCGCTGCTGGATCGTCGACGCCCTGCGGCGGGAGCCGCATCCGACCCATAGCCATCTGGCGCAGACCCTTGGCTGGATCGACCGGGTGGCGCCGCAGACGGCGGTCCTGACCAATATGCACAACGACCTTGATTACCACACCGTCGCCGCAGAGACGCCGGATCACATTCAACCGGCCTATGACGGGCTGACCCTGCATTTCCCCCTTCCCCATTCAGACTAGGCAGCGCCGGGCGCGGGCCTGAGGGTCGGCGCCCCCGCCGCACCCCATAAGGCCCCTTTCAAGTGCAAACTCTCTTAGACGTCATTCTGCCGGTCTTTCTGGTCATCGGCTTTGGTTATGTTGCGGTCTGGCGCGGGCTCTTCCCCGTCTCGGGCATCGATGGGGTGATGAAATTCACCCAGAACTTCGCCATCCCCTGTCTGCTGTTCCAAGCCATCGCCCGCATTGACCTGTCGAGCAGCTATGACCCGCGCCTTCTGGGCAGTTTCTACGGCGGCGCGGCGCTGTGTTTTGCGCTTGGCATCCTTGGCGCGCGGCTCTTGTTCCGCCGCGATTGGGAAGACAGCGTGGCGATCGGGTTTTGCTGCCTGTTCTCAAACTCGATCCTTCTGGGCCTGCCGATCACCGAACGCGCTTACGGGCCCGAGGCGCTGGCCGGGAACTATGCGATCCTGTCGTTCCACGCGCCCTTTTGCTACGGTTTGGGCATCACGGTGATGGAATTCGTGCGCAACCGCGGGCAATCGGGCCTGTCGCTGCTGCGCAATGTGAGCCGGGCGATGTTTCGCAACGCGCTGGTGCTGGCGATCCTTGGGGGCTTTGCCGTTAACCTCAGCGGTCTGCCGATCCCCGGCGTAGTGGATGACGCCCTGTCGCTCATTGTCCGCGCCGCCCTGCCTGCCGCGCTCTTCGCGCTTGGCGGCGTGCTGCTGCAATACAAGCCCGAAGGCGACATGAAGGCGATCCTCATGGTCTGCGCCATCGCCCTTTTGGTGCACCCCGCGCTGGTCTGGAGCTTTGGCACCATGCTGTCGCTGCCGCAGGCCGGTTTCAGGTCCGGCGTGCTGACGGCGGCCATGGCACCGGGGTTCAACGCCTATATTTTCGCCAATATGTACGGCCGCGCGCGCCGTGTGGCGGCCAGCTCCGTGCTGATCGCGACGGGCAGTTCGATCCTAACGGTATGGCTTTGGCTCACGGTACTGGGCTGAGCGGGGCACGCGCGAAAAGCCTGCGATCTCTGTGATTTACCGGGGAAAGTGGTGCGGGTGAAGGGACTCGAACCCCCACGCCAAAGGCGCCAGAACCTAAATCTGGTGCGTCTACCAATTCCGCCACACCCGCACTGCACCAACCGGTGCCCGCGCTGATTAGCAAACCCGCGCGGCAGATGCGAGAGCAAAAAAGCACAAGACATTAACCGGATGTTTGCATATGGTTGGTGATACCTGAGGCAGGTACATTAGAAAGAGACGCCCATGAAACCGAATACGGTCGGGTGCGTAGGCGGCAAAGATCGCCATGGGGGGCAGTTTTCCCCTTTCGCTGCGCTGGACACCGGTCTTGTGCAGGGCGCCCTTATTTTGACGCTGGATGGTGAAATCCCGGTTGAGTATCTCTCGGTCGGGGATCGTGTCATTACGCGCGACAGTGGCTTTGCAAAAATCCTTCATATTCAACGCACAACCCGCAGCGTGCGGCGCATCGCGCTGGCGGCGGGATCGCTGGGCCATAGGCGGCCCGAACGGGACGTCGCGCTTGCCGGAGATCAGATGGTGCTGGTGCGGGATTGGCGCGCGCGGGCGCTTTTCAATTCCGAACGCGCCCTGGTCGCGGCGCGGGCCTTGGTCGACGATGAATTCATCACCGATCTGGGGGAGGAAGAGACGACCTTGATCCAGATATTCTGCGACGGCCCGCATGTGATCTATGCCGACGGGCTGGAGCTTGGCACCGCCGATGCCGCCCGCGCCCGCGGCGCGGTGTTGCACGCGGCCTAAGCCCCAAGGTCGCGCAGCACCTTCGGCATCAGGTCGGGCAAATCTTCGGCGATCAGCCCCGGTCCATGCAGAAGCGCCGCCTCGGCATGCATCCATGCCGCGAGTGTTGCCGCTTCCAGCGGTGCGATCCCCCGCGCGAGCAGTCCTGTGATAAGCCCGGCCAACACATCGCCCGCCCCCGCCGTGGCCAACCAAGGGGTTGCGCGGTCTTGGGTCGCGCTGTGGCGGCGCACTTCTCCACCGGGCGTGGCGATGATCGTTTCCGGCCCTTTCAACAGGATCACGCAGCCGAACCGTGCGGCAGCCTCGCGGGCGGCCTGCGCCTTGGCCCCCTCCTCCTCGGCCTTCGCAGCCTCGGCAAGATCTGGGGCCAGCCGGGCGAACTCCCCCATATGCGGGGTCAAAACGCAGCCTTCATGCAGGACGTCGCGCAGATCCGCCTCTTGCGACAGCAGGGTGATCGCATCGGCGTCCAACACGACATGCGGCGCGGCGAGGGCTGCTTTGACAAGCCCTGCCGCGCGCGCGCCCAATCCCAAGGCTGGCCCGAGGCAAAGCGCGTTGATCCGGCTGTCTTCGAGCGTTTCGGACAATGCCGCGCCATCCGGTATCCGTTGCAGCATGACCGCCGTGAGTTGCATCGCCGCTTCAAGTTGCGCGGCGGGCGGCACGCCCAAGGTCACGGCCCCTGCCCCGATCCGCAGCGCCCCGCGCGCCGCCATACGCGGGGCCCCGGTCTGGCCCGGCCCGCCGGATAGGACGAGCGCATGGCCGTGGTCATACTTATGCCCCGGCTCTTTGCGCAGCAAATCGACGTTCAGGCTCTCGCGGGTGATCTCGGAAATACGCATGCGAAGGGATCTAGCAACTGCCGCCCAAAGGTACAGCCCCGGACCGATTCACGAATGCGTATTTTTTAGGCGCATTGCGCAAATTCTCAGCGCCTCTTGGCAAATGCATCCGCCGCGCCATGTTACCCCCTGCCCGGCGCTGGACGTTACGCGGGCGGGATGCTCTGTCGAAACCAGAGCATAAATGCGCGGGAATTGTCAGGGGATTACCATGAAAAAGATCGAAGCCATCATCAAGCCGTTCAAACTCGACGAAGTCAAAGAAGCCCTTCAAGACGTGGGTGTTCAAGGTCTGAGTGTGATTGAAGTGAAAGGCTTCGGCCGCCAGAAAGGCCACACCGAGCTCTATCGCGGTGCGGAGTATGTTGTAGATTTCCTTCCCAAAGTGAAGGTCGAAGTGGTATTGGATGACGATCAGGTCGATGCCGCTATCGAGGCCATCGTCGACGCCGCCAAGACGGAGAAAATCGGTGACGGCAAAATCTTCGTTTCCCCTGTTGAACAAACAATTCGCATCCGTACCGGTGAATCCGGTTCAGACGCGCTTTGACAACGGCCCTCGGGCCCAGACTACGAATAGACCATAAAGGACCTACACGATGGATACCCAGGAATTCCTGAGCAAAATCAAAGATGAAGGCATCGAATATGTCGACATCCGCTTTACCGACACCCGCGGCGCCTTGCAGCACGTAACCATCGTGAGCGATCTGGTCGACGAAGACTTCCTCGAAGAAGGCTTCATGTTCGACGGCTCCTCCATCGCAGGTTGGAAAAGCATCGAAGCCTCCGACATGAAGCTAATGCCCGACGTCAGCACCGCCTATGTCGACCCCTTCTATGCCGAAACCACGATCTGCCTGCACTGCTCCATCGTTGAGCCCGACACCGGCGAAAGCTATGAGCGTGACCCCCGTGGCACCGCGGAAAAGGCCGAAGCCTATCTGCGTTCCTCGGGCATTGGCGACAATGCCTACTTTGGCCCCGAGGCTGAGTTCTTCCTCTTTGACAACGTCAAATTCTCGAACGAAGTCAACAAGGTATCCTACGAAGTCGACGCATCCGACGGCTCGTGGAACACTGACACCGACTATGAGATGGGCAACATGGGCCACCGCCCGGGGCTCAAAGGCGGCTACTTCCCGGTGAACCCGGTGGACGAAGCGCAAGACCTGCGCGCCGAGATGCTCTCTACCATGAAGCGCCTTGGCATGAAGGTCGACAAGCACCACCACGAGGTTGCCTCCTGCCAGCACGAGCTGGGTCTGATCTTTGGTGAGCTGACCAAACAGGCGGATGAAATCCAGAAGTACAAATACGTGATCCACAACGTGGCCCACGCCTATGGCAAATCGGCGACCTTCATGCCGAAGCCGGTCTTTGGCGACAACGGCTCTGGCATGCACGTGAACATGTCGATCTGGAAAGACGGCAAGCCGCTGTTTGCGGGTGACAAATACGCCGACCTCAGCCAAGAAGCGCTGTGGTTCATCGGCGGCATTCTGGCCCACGCCAAATCGCTCAACGCTTTCACCAACCCGACGACCAACAGCTACAAGCGTCTGATCCCGGGTTTCGAAGCGCCGGTTCTGCGTGCCTACTCCGCGCGTAACCGTTCGGGCTGCGTGCGTATTCCGTGGACCGAAAGCCCCAAGGCCAAGCGCGTTGAGGCCCGTTTCCCCGATCCGGCGGCGAACCCCTATCTGGCGTTCTCGGCGCTCTTGATGGCTGGCCTTGACGGCATCAAGAACAAGATCGACCCGGGCGAGGCGATGGACAAGAACCTCTATGACCTGCCCGCGGAAGAGCTGGCAGACATCCCGACAGTGGCCGGTTCGCTGCGCGAGGCGCTGGACGAGCTGTCCAACGACATGGACTACCTGCTGGCCGGTGACGTGTTCACCCGCGACCAGATCGAAGGCTATATCGGGTTGAAGATGGAAGAAGTTCTGAAATTCGAACAGACCCCGCACCCCGTTGAATTCGGCATGTACTACAGCTGCTGATCAGCCACCGGCCCCGCGGGGACGAGAGAGAAATTCGAAAGGGCGCGGTTCATTCCGCGCCCTTTTGCTTGGCGCCCCCCCGGGAACAGAGCCTGCCCTACCGCGTTGGCTTGGCAGAGCAGCAAGAAAGGGGTGCGCATCATGGCCGAGGATTCAACGGCGCTGACGGATGTTGTCGATGAGTTGAAAGACGCCTCCGAGGGGAAAGAGACCGTTGAAGTTGGCCAATTGATCGACGCGCTCGACCAGCGCGGCTATGGCCCCGCCCTTGCCGTGCTGCCGCTGATGGAGCTTACCCCCTTGGGCGGCATTCCCGGTTTTCCCACCGCTCTGGCGCTTTTGGTTGGCATTCTCGCCCTGCGGATGCTGCTGGGGTATGAGCATTTCTGGGCCCCCAACTGGCTGCGCAAGCGCACATTGGATACCGACAAGGTGCTGAAATCCGTCGAATGGCTGCGGCCCGTCTCACAATGGATCGACGACAAGCTACAGGCCCGGCTGTCGCGCATCGCAGGCCCCACCGGTCAAAAGGTCGCCTGCGTCGTCATCCTTTGCCTGTGCTTTTCCGTCCCCCCGCTTGAGGTTGTGCCCTTCGCCACCTCCGCGCCGATGATCGTGATTTCCATCTTCGGACTGGCCCTGCTCTATCGCGACGGTCTGCTGATGCTGCTGGGCTTTATCGGCGCCGGGATCGCGGCTTTTGCAGGCGCGTCCTATTTTCTGGGTGGCTGACCGCCCCGCGCCGCACCATCGCCATAAAAGGGCCATAGCGCCCAAGCAATCTTAACCACGACCCTGCAGAGGAAGCGGATAGATGGCGATTTCCACGACGACCTTTAACGAGCGGCTGCACCGCATCGAACAGCGCGCAAAACAGGCGCGCGGCAAGCAGCGCCGCGCCAAGCGCAGCCGCAAAGGGCTGGTCTTTCTGGTGACCATCGGCCTGCTCTTTGGCGGGGCAAGCTTCGCTCAAGACAGCGCGCCGCATGTCAATCTCTGGGCCGGCACCGCCTTTGAGTATATCCGTGCGCTACTGCCCCGCTGAGGGCCAAAGATTTTCCCTTTCGGTCGCCAAGTGAGTTGAACCGTTTCCCATATGGGCTAACCTCTGCTCGGCATACAGACGCAGAGGGTCAATCTCATGTTCAAAACACTTTTCACCACAACCGCGGCCATCTGCACCTTCATGGCCGCGCCGACATTGGCCGCGCAATGCGGCAATACGGCCAATGACTTTGAGGCATGGAAAGGCGCTTTCGCCCAAGAGGCCCGCGCCGCAGGCGTCGGCCAGCGCGGCTTGGACGCATTGGCAAGCGCGCGCTACGCCAATGGCACCATCGCCGCCGACCGGAACCAGAAATCCTTCAAATACTCCCTGTCCAAGTTCATGCAGGTGCGCGGCGCGGATACGATCGTGGCCCAAGGCCGCAAACGCAAAGCGCGCAACGCCGGGCTCTATAACGCGCTTGAGCAGCGTTATGGCGTGCCTGCCGGTGTCTTGCTGGCAATCCATGGGATGGAGACGGGCTTTGGCGGTTTCATGGGCAATAGCGCTGTTGTCTCGGCCATCACCACGCTGGCCTATGACTGCCGCCGCTCCGACTTTTTCGTGCCCCATGCCATTGGCGCGCTGAAACTGGTCGACCGTGGCGCCATCACCTCTAACACCCAAGGCGCGAAACATGGTGAGTTGGGTCACACGCAATTCCTGCCCGGCAACGCGCTGCGCTATGGCGTTGACGGCAATGGCGACGGTCGGGTCGATTTCTACAATCAGGTCGACGCGCTGGCCTCCACCGCCAATTTCCTTCGCCAGAAAGGCTGGCAGCCGGGGGCGGGCTATCAAGAGGGACAGCCGAACTTCCGCGTGATCCAAGCTTGGAACGCGGCGGGTGTATACCAAAAGGCCATCGCCATCATGGCGAGCCGCATCGACGGCTAAGATCACACTTAAACTTTGTTAAGCGGCGGCGCGTCCCAATCGGGGCGCGCCGCTTGCTTTTGTGCAATAGGCACGCCTTTGCGCCCCATTTTCCCCCCGCAAGCCAAGGGGTTCCCAGCAATCTTTTACCCCGCCCGGGGAACCGCGCGCGGCGTCAGTCGTTGGACCGTAGATAAGCAAATAGCTGCAGACGAATGGAGGGACCCATGCACGGAATTTTCTACCTCATCGGCCTGATCGTGGTCGTTCTCGCGATCCTGAATCTCGTATTTTAAAGGAGGTCACCATGCCCGACAACAACACCACACAGACCCAAAGCGCCGCCGCCAAAGAGCAGGCGACCGCTGCGAAAGACAAAGCCGCCGCTGCCGCGAGCAACGCCGCTGAATCCGCCAAGGCACAGGCCCGCGACGTGGCCGACACCGTATCCGCCGAAGCAACTAACTACGCCTACCAAGCGCGCGACACCGCCGCTGATGAGGTCAAAGGCGTGGCCTCTGCCCTGCGCACCGCGGCTGATGAGCTGCGCAGCGGCTCCCCGCAGGAGCGCAGCTTTAGCCAGTTGGCCGACGGTCTCGCCGATGTCTCTGACAGCATGCGCGACAAGGATCTGGGCGAAATGATGGGCGATCTGAACGGTTTCGCCAAGCGCAACCCGATGGTCTTCCTCGGTGGCGCCGCCCTGCTGGGCTTCGTGGCGACCCGTTTCGCCAAAGCCTCCAGCGATCGGCCTCAGGGCGGCTACGGCGGCACCGGCGTCGAATATGACGACGACGACCGCATCGATCGCCCGATGACCGGCACGCCGCCCACCGGTGCCGCCAGCACCGTGCCCGGCCGCACCGCCGCTCAGCCGACAACTCAGCCTGCCGCGCCCAACGTCGTTACAGGAGATAAAGTATGACCACCGAAAGCAACAAATCCGCCGGGAGCCTGCTGACCGAAGCACTCTCCCACGTCAGTTCGCTAATGCGCAAAGAGGTCGATCTGGCCCGCGCCGAAGTGAATGAGAACCTGAAACACGCGGGCGTGGCCATTGGCCTGATCGTCGGCGCCGTGGTTGTGGCCCTCACCGCCCTGAACGTGTTGAGCGCCGCCCTCGTCGCTGCTCTGACCGAAGCTGGCATCGCCGCTGGTTGGTCCGCCGTGATCGTGGGCGTTCTTCTGGCCATCGTCGCCTATGTGATGATCCAGAAAGGCACCAATGATCTGAAGCTCAGCAGCCTTGCACCGAGCCGCACCGCCAAAAACGTCAAGCGTGACGCAGAGACCATGAAGGAGGTCTACGATGACAAATGACTCCAGAAACCCCGAAGAAATTGAACGCGAAATCGAGCGGGAGCGTGCCGGTCTGGCCGATACGCTGGACGATCTCCAAGACCGCTTCTCGGTCGAAGGCATCGCGCGTCAGTTCTCTGACCAGTTCCGCGAGCATGGCGGCGACTGGGGTCGCTCCATCTCTGACGCGGCCAAGCGCAACCCGGTCGCATTGGCGCTGACAGGTGCGGGCCTTGCGTGGATGATGTTCGGCAGCGGCAACAGCCGTGACCGCCGCGGCTACGAAGGACTGGACCGCGACCGCGCACATCCCGTGCCGGTGCCGGTGACCAATACCGAAAACCGCCCGGCCGTGCGGGACGCGCGTCGTTCCTCTGCCCCCGCAAGCGCCTATGCCACAAGCTATGGCTCTCAGCGCGGCGCTGCCGATGATGTGCCCGCATGGGCCCGTGACGTCCATCACGACGATGATGATGGCCGCGGCTTCGGCGATCGTGCCCGCTCTGCCGCAGGCAGCGTGAAAGGGGCCGCAGGCTCCGCGGCGAGCGGTGTATCCAGTGCCGCAGGCTCTGCCGCTGGTAGCGTCAAGGGCGCTGCAAGCTCGGCTGCCGGGCGTGCCCGCTCCGCCGGTTCCTCGGTCGCCAGCGGCGCCCGCTATGCCCGTGACCGCGCGTCCTATGGCACGCGTTCCGCCGTAGACAGCATCCGCAGCACCGCCAGCGGCGCGGCCCATAGCGTACGCGACAGCGCCAATGCCGCCAATGAGCGAGCCCATGCCCTGCGGGACCGTCTGTCGGAAGGCACCGAAAACATGACCGCCGAAGCGCGTGAGCGCATCGTGATGGCCCGTGCCCGCGCTGTGGATGCGTGGAACGCCAGCGGCCGCTATGCTCGTCAGGGCGGTGAGCGTGCCTCGGACATGTTCGAAGAGCATCCGATGGTCGCCGGCGCGCTAGCCCTCGCAGTCGGTGCCGCAATCGGCGCCGCCCTGCCCCGCAGCCGCACCGAAGACGCCTATATGGGCGAGCACAGCGATGCGCTCTTTAACGAAGCCGAGCGTATCTACGCGGAAGAGCGCGACAAGCTGGGCAAGGTCGCCAAGGCCGCGACGGATGAGGCAGGCAAGGTCTTGAAAGAGACCAAAGACAATGCCGATGCCGCCGCCGACGAAGAGACCGCCGCCGATGCCGCCGTGAAAAAGGCAAAGGAAAGCGGTCAGCGCGTCGCGGACGCCGCCAAGAGCGAAGCTGACAAGCAAAAGCTCGGCGACGTGAAGAGCTAAGCCAAGCAACGCCCGCTCCCGGCCTCGGGGGCGGGCATATTTTACGATACGAATTTAACGTCAAAGGACCAGATATGGCGCGCGGACGGAAAGCGGAAACGCCGATGGAGATACCGGCCCCCGGATGGAAAGACATCCTGTTGCGGGTCAAGGATGAGATCGCCGCCGATCATGTGTCGCTTGTCGCCGCTGGTGTCGCCTTTTACGCACTGCTGGCGATTTTCCCTGCCGTGACCGCTCTGATGGCCCTCGCCGGATTGGTGATGGAGCCCGCGCAGGTCACCGCGCAGCTTGAATCCCTGACCAACCTCATTCCCGAAGAAGCCGCCAATATCATCCTCGACCAAGCCGTCGCCGTGACCGGGTCGGAAGAGACGGGTCTGGGCTGGGCCTTCTTGATCGGTCTAGCCCTCGCGCTCTACTCCGCGTCCAAGGGCGTGGGCAGTCTGATGGAGGGTCTGAACGTCGCCTATGACGAGGATGAGACCCGCGGTTTCGTCTCCAAACTGATCTGGACGCTTGGCCTCACCCTCATGTTGATCGGTGTGCTGCTCCTGGGCCTTGCGGCCACGTTGGCCGTGCCCGCTGTGGTCGCCTTTCTCGCCCTGCCCGATTGGGTCGAGACGCTGCTCACCTACGGCAGCTGGGTGCTACTTGCCGCACTTACCGCGCTCGCGCTGGCCGTGCTTTACCGCTACGGCCCCGCCCGCGACGATGCGGAGTGGAAATGGCTCACCCCCGGCTCCATCATCGCCTGCATCTTGTGGATCGTCGCCTCCATCGGGTTTTCGATCTACGTCAGCAACTTCGGCAGCTACAATGAAAGTTTCGGCAGCATGGCCGGGGCGATCATACTGCTGATGTGGCTTTGGATCTCGGCCTTCATCGTGCTTCTGGGGGCTGAGTTTAACTCCGAGATGGAGGCCCAGACCCGTAAGGACAGCACCACCGGCCCGGATGAGCCGATGGGCCAACGCGACGCGGTCAAGGCCGATAAGCTGGGCCGCGCGAAGGGCAAATAGGAGAGTTCTCATGGCACCGCGCGCACTTTGGAAAGGTCAACTTCGCCTCTCGCTGGTGTCGATCCCGGTCGAGATATTCTCGGCCACCAAGACCAGTTCCAAAGTCTCTTTCCGGCAAATTCACAAGCCCTCGGGCAAGCGGGTCCGCTATGAGAAATCCGTGCCCGGCATCGGCCCGGTCAAGGCCGAGGATATCGTCAAAGGCTATGAGGTCGGCAGCGACGAATATATCCTGCTCGACCCCGATGAAGTGGATGAGATCAAGCTAGAGACGAAAAAGACCTTTGAGCCGGTGCAATTCGTTGATGCCTGCGAAATCTCTCCGCTCTATTTCGACAAACCCTATTACATCACCGCTTCCGACGATCTGGCCCAAGACGCCTACCGCGTGGTGCGCGATGCGCTGCGCCAATCCGGCAAGGTTGGTTTGGGGCAGGTCACCATGCGCGGCAAGGAATATCTGGCCTGCGTCAAACCCTGCGGCGACGGGCTGTTGATGGAGACGCTGCACTATGCCGATGAGCTGCGCGAGGCGGATCAGATCTTCACTGATATCGAGGACGACAAGACCGACAAGGAATTGCTCGATGTCGCGACCTCGCTCATCGACAAGAAAACCGCGCCCTTCGACGCCTCCGCCTATACCGACAAATATACCGAGGCGATGCAAAAGCTGTTAGATGCGAAGGTAAAGAACAAAAAGACCCCGCGCGTGCAGACCGGGGATGACAGCGCCGCCGAGGGCGAGAATGTGATCGACCTCATGGGCGCGCTGAAAGAGAGCCTGAAAGAAGCGGGCGGCGGGAAATCCAGCGCCAAGAAAAAGGCGCCGCGTAAGAAGGCCTCGTGATGGCCAAATCCCCCGACAGGCTGGCCAGCTACAACGCCAAACGCGATTTCGAGGCGACAGCGGAGCCGCGCGGCCAGATCGGCAGCGGCGCGGGGCAAAGCTTTGTCGTTCAGAAACACGATGCCACCCGCCTGCACTATGATTTCCGCCTTGAATGGGAGGGGGTGCTGCTAAGCTGGGCTGTCACCAAAGGCCCCTCCCCCGACCCGTCGGAAAAACGCCTTGCCGTGCGGACCGAGGACCATCCGCTCGACTACGGCGGCTTTGAGGGGACGATCCCCAAGGGGCAATATGGCGGCGGTACGGTCATGCTTTGGGACCGGGGCACATGGATGCCGCAGGGCGATGTGGCCAAGGGTCTGAAAGACGGCAAACTCAAGTTCACGCTGCAAGGGCAGCAGATGCAGGGCGGCTGGACGCTGGTGCGGATGCGGGGCCGGGAAAAGCGCGAGAACTGGCTGCTGATCAAAGAGCGCGACGACTATGCCCGTGATCTGCCCGATGGGCTGACCAAAGGCACCGCCCGGTCAATCACCACGGGCCGCACCATGGCCGAGATCGCCAAGGACGCCCCCGCCAAAAAGGTCGCCGACCCGCGCCCCAAGCGCAAAGGCAAGAACCCCGCTTTCGTCAAACCCCAGCTTGCCACCCTTGTTGCCGACGCGCCCGAGGGAGACGGTTGGATGCATGAGACCAAGTTCGACGGCTATCGCTGTCTGGTGTCCCTGGGCAAGAACGGCACGCGGCTTTTCACCCGCTCCGGCAAGGATTGGACCGATAAGTTCGGCGCGCTTGGGGCCGCCTTTGATCTGCTGCCCTGCGACCGGGCGCTCTTGGATGGAGAGGTCATGGCGGCCAAGATCAACGGTTCGGCCTTCTCTTCGTTGCAAAAGGCGCTGAAAGAGGGGCATCCGCTGGTCTTTTACGCCTTCGATCTGCTGTCACTCGATGGTGAGGATTTTCGCGACGCGCCGCAGTTGGACCGCCGCGCGCGTCTGGCGCAGTTGCTATCCGGCGTGCCCGCAGGCGGGCCGCTGCGGCTGAGCGAGCATGTCATCGGCCATGGTCCCGAAGTCTTCGACCGCGCCTGCAAAGCCGGAGCTGAGGGGATCATCTCCAAACGCATCGACGCGCGCTATTCCGGCAGACGCAGCAAAAGCTGGCTCAAGGTCAAATGCACCCGGCGGCAGGAATTCGTCATCATCGGCTATTCCCCCTCCGACAAAAAGGGCCGCGCCTTTGCCTCGCTCCTGCTGGGCAGCCATGAGGGCGGGGAATTGCGCTACAAAGGCCGCGTCGGCACGGGGTTTTCCGAGGCGGTGATGGCCGACCTCGCCCGCGCCATGACCACCCGCAAGACCCCGCCCGCAGGCGATGTGCCTGCGGAGGTGGCGCGCGATGCCAAATGGGTCCGCGCCGATCTGGTGGCCGAGGTCGACTTTGCCGAGTTTACCGACGATGGCGTGATCCGGCACGGCAGTTTTCTGGGCCTGCGCGAGGATAAGGACGCGGGCAGCGTGACCTTGGAGGAACCGCAAGAGGAGCCTAAGATGGACAGCGACAGCAAGATCGGCGGCGTGCAGATCAGCAACGCCGACCGCAGAGTCTTCCCCGATGCGGGCTGCACCAAGGGCGATGTGGCACGGCATTACGAACGTGTCGGGGAGCGGATGATCGACCTCATGGGCCACCGTCCGCTGTCGCTTTTTCGCTGCCCTTCGGGGATCGACGGGCAATGTTTCTTTCAAAAACATGACAGCGGCGGGATGCCCGACGCGCTGTCACGCGTCTGGATCGAGGAAAGCGATGGCGACGCCGCGGATTACCTCTATGCCACGCGCCCCGAAAGCCTGATCGCGGCGGCGCAGATGGGCAGTCTGGAATATCACATCTGGGGCGCGCGGGTGGATCGGTTGGACCGCCCCGACCGGCTGGTCTTTGATCTCGACCCCGATGAAGGGTTAGACTGGGCCGATGTCCGCGCAGCAGCGTTTGAGCTGCGCGATGCGTTGGCGGCCCTCGGCCTGCAATCGGGGGCCATCGTCACCGGCGGCAAGGGCGTGCATGTCTGGCTGGCCCTGCGCCGCACGCGCGGTTGGGAGACGGTCAAACTTTTCGCCAAGACCTTTGCCCATGTCATGGCCGCGCAAGACCCCGACCGCTATGTCGCGACCATGTCCAAGGCCAAGCGCAAGGGTCGAATTTTCATCGACTGGCTGCGCAATGAACGCGGTGCCACGGCCATCGCGCCCTACTCCCTTCGCGCGCGCCCCGGTGCACCGGTTGCCGTGCCGGTGACTTGGGAGGAATTAGAGACGCTCGACAGCGCGAATGGTTTCCACATGGGCGATATGGCCGCACGGCTGGACCAGCCCTGTCCGGCACTGGCGGTGCAGGAGGATCTGCAATCGCTGACCGATGGGGTGATCGACAAGTTGCAGGAATGGTCTGAAACGTGAGGCAAGATTGGTCGCGAGGCTGCGCGGCCAATTTCGTTTCACTGCCCGAGCGCTTGGCCCAGATCGGCACCAAGGTCTTCGACGTCCTCGATCCCGACCGACAGGCGCAACAGCCCCTCGGGGATCCCGGTATGCGGCTCGATCGTGTGGCGATGCTCGACAAGGCTTTCCACCCCGCCGAGCGAGGTCGCGCGGTGGAACAGCTGCAACCGCCCCGCCGCTTTCAACGCCGCCTCGGCCCCGCCTTTGACGACAAAGGACAACAGCCCGCCATAGCCCCCGCGCATCTGCTGCGCGGCCAGCGCATGGCCGGGGTGGTCCGGCAGGCCGGGGTACATCACCTGTTCCACCTGCGGATGATCCGACAGAAATTCGGCTAAAGCCATGGCATTGCGAGACATTTCGCGCATCCTGAGCGGCAGGGTGCGCATCCCACGCGCCAAAAGCCACGCCTCCATCGGGCCAATCACCGCGCCCGCCTCATTGCGGTCATCGCGGATCATCTGCCAGCGCGGCGTCTCGGCGTCTTTGGTGGCGAGCGATCCGGCCAGAACATCGGAATGGCCGTTGATCCCCTTGGTCGCCGAATGCATCACGATATCCGCGCCATGCTCCAACGGGTGGCTCAGCACCGGCGAGGCTGCGGTGCTGTCGACCACCAGCGTCGCGCCCACCTCATGCGCGGCGGCAGCGGCCCCGGCGATATCGGTGATCCGCAGCCATGGGTTCGACGGCGTCTCGATCAGGCAGAGGTCAGGCTTTTCGGCGCGGCACAGGGCGGCGAAGGCATCAAGGTCGCTCGCGTCCACCTCATGAAGAGCGATCTGGCGCCGGGCGCAGAAATCGCGGATCCATTTCGTCGTGCCCCAGTAAATCTGGCTCTGCACCACCACGCTCGCCCCATTGGGCACGGTGCGAAAGACCGCCGCGATGGCCGCCATGCCCGAGGGGAAGATCAGCGTCTCGTCGGCCCGTTCCAGCGCGTTCAGCATACGCTCCGCCACGCGGGTGTTCTCGTTATGCGAGCGCAGATAGACGTTGTCGGGGTTGACCAGATCGTAATTCTCATCCCGCAGATAGGTGGTGGCGAATTGCACCGGCGGCACCACCCCGCCTGACGCGGGATCGACGGCGCCCGCGGCTTGGGCCGCGATGGTGGCAGGGTGCAGGTTCGGTTTGGGGGGCTGGGCCAAGATATGTCTCCGACAGGGGTTTTGCGCAAGTCGTATACAAAGCAACAAGCCGGGGCAAATGCGATCACGCGCAGTGCTTTCGCGTCACGCTTGGGTGAGCGCACGGCCCCGGCCCTTGATCCGCCCGCTAGAGATGTCACCTTTACCCCAAGCAAATTGGAGAGCCTCATGGCCATCGAACGCATCACCTTTCCCGGCCCGGGCGGCACGGAACTCTCCGCACGGTTGGACATGCCGGAGGGGCCGCATCTGGCGACCGCGCTTTTCGCGCATTGTTTTACCTGCGGGAAAGACATCCCCGCCGCGCGGCGCATCGCGGGCCGTTTGGCGGCGATGGGGATTGCGGTGCTGCGTTTTGACTTCACCGGGCTAGGCCATTCAGAGGGTGATTTCGAGGAGACGTCGTTCTCGTCCAACGTCGATGATCTGCTCGCCGCTTGCCGGTATCTGTCGGGCCGTGACATGGCCCCCGCGCTTTTGATCGGCCATTCACTGGGCGGCGCGGCAGTGCTTAAAGCCGCCGCACAACTGCCCCATGTCAGCGCCGTCGCCACGCTCGGCGCGCCTTTCGATCCGGCCCATGTGACCCATAACTTCGCCGAGAGCCTGCCCGAGATTTCGGAAAATGGGAGTGCCGAGGTCAATCTCGGTGGGCGGCCTTTCACCATCAGTCAGGGGTTCATCGACGATCTGCAGGGGGCCACGCTCGCCCCCGATATCGCGGGGCTGAAAGCCGCGCTGCTGGTGATGCACGCGCCGCGCGACGAGATCGTCAGCATCGACAACGCCGGACAGATTTTCATGGCCGCGCAACACCCCAAAAGCTTTGTCACGCTGGACGATGCCGACCACCTGATCACCCGCCCGCGTGACGCCGAATATGCGGCAGAGATCATCGCCACATGGGCGGATCGCTACATGGAGCTGAAATCCCCCGCCCCGCCCCCCGGCGCGCCCGAAGGCATCGTGCGCGTGACCGAAGCGGATGCCGATGGGTTCTTGCAAGACGTGAACGCAGGCCCGCATCACCACGCGCTGGCGGATGAGCCGCGGGCCTATGGCGGCACCAACCGCGGCATGTCGCCCTATGGGTTTTTGTCTGCCGGATTGGGGGCTTGCACCTCGATGACCATCCGCATGTATGCCCGGCGCAAGGGCTGGCCGCTCGACGGCGTGAGCGTGGATGTCTGCCACGACAAGGTGCACGCGCAGGACGCATGCACCGGCGCGGCAGAGAAGATCGACACTTGGCGGCGGCGTATCCGGCTGGAGGGGGATTTGACCGAGGAGCAGCGCCAGCGGTTGTTGGAGATCGCGGACAAGTGTCCGGTGCATCGCACGTTGGAACAGAGTTCTACGGTGGTGACCGAACTGCTTTAGCTACAACAGGTTTACCATCCCGGCCCGGAATCAAGCCGCAGGCGCCGGGCCATCGTCTGCCCACCCGTCACGCCAAAGGCGTGCCGATATACACTGGCGCACCTTTGGTGCGACCGGGTAGGCGATGGCCCTCGTCACCCTCCCCCCTCAGACTTGTCCTTAACCCCAAGTCAGTCTATGCCGCCCTTGACCCATCCCCTGTCCTAAAAAGGTGCGCGCATGATCCCCCGCTACTCCCGTCCCGATATGGTTGCCGTTTGGTCGCCGGAAACGAAATTCCGCATCTGGTTCGAGATCGAGGCCCATGCCTGCGACGCCATGGCCGATCTGGGCACCATCCCGCGCGAAAACGCCGACGCCGTGTGGAAAGCCAAGGACGTCGAATTCGACGTGGCCCGCATCGACGAGATCGAAGCCGTGACCAAACATGACGTCATCGCCTTCCTCACGCATCTGGCCGAACATGTCGGCAGCGATGAGGCACGTTTCGTGCATCAGGGGATGACCTCCTCCGACGTACTCGACACTTGTTTCAACGTGCAACTGACCCGTGCCGCCGACCTGCTGCTCGACGGTATGGACAAGCTGCTCGCCGCGCTGAAGAAACGCGCGCTTGAGCATAAAGACACCGTGCGCGTGGGCCGCAGCCACGGCATCCACGCAGAACCGACCACCATGGGCCTCACCTTTGCCCGTTTCTATGCCGAGATGGACCGCAACCGCGCCCGCCTCGTCGCCGCGCGTGAGGAGATTGCCACCGGTGCGATCTCGGGCGCTGTTGGCACTTTCGCCAATATCGACCCGCGCGTTGAAGAGCATGTCTGTGAGAAATTGGGCCTCAACCCCGAGCCAATCTCGACCCAAGTCATCCCGCGCGACCGTCATGCGATGTTCTTTGCCACGCTCGGCGTCATCGCCAGCAGCATCGAAAACGTCGCGATCGAGATTCGTCACATGCAGCGTACCGAGGTGCTGGAAGGGGCGGAATTCTTCTCCATGGGGCAAAAAGGCTCCTCGGCCATGCCGCATAAGAAGAACCCGGTGTTGACCGAGAACCTGACTGGGCTGGCCCGCCTCGTGCGCATGTCGGTGATCCCGGCGATGGAAAACGTGGCGCTTTGGCACGAGCGCGACATCTCGCATTCCTCTGTCGAGCGCGGCATTGGCCCCGATGCCACCGTAACGCTGGACTTCGCCCTGCACCGTCTGGCGGGCGTCGTCGACAAGATGCTGATCTTCCCCGAGAACATGCTGGAAAACATGAACAAATTCCCCGGCCTTGTGATGAGCCAGCGGGTGCTTCTGGCCCTGACCCAGGCGGGCGTGAGCCGCGAAGATGCCTATTCCATGGTGCAGCGCAACGCGCTGAAGGTCTGGGAAGAACGGCTCGATTTCCGCGAGCTGCTGCTGGCCGATGAAGAGGTCGTCGCCGCCTTGGGCGAAGATGGCATCAACGAGAAATTCGACATGGGCTACCACACCAAACATGTCGACACGATCTTTAAGCGCGTCTTCGGCGCATGACACGCGGATCGTAACGCTTTGAGATTGGCGCGGGTGGGTGTACCCTATCCGCGCCTGTCAAAGGAGCAAACGACATGAAACTCGCACTGACACTCGGCGCCCTCATGGCGCTCACGGCCCCCTCCCTCGCCCTCGCCTCGGGCTGCGTCCATGACAAACAGGTCATGACCTGCGCGGAGGGTATGAAACTCGACATCAGCACCGGCACCTGCGTGCCGGACGCCACCGCCTGAGCTTTCCACCGGCGGCAAAGTAAAATGCCCCCTGCCCGGGCCTCTGACGGCTGACCCCGGCCTATGCCGCCCGGCATGGCTTGTTGCGCGCGTCGGCGCAGGCTATGTCAGGAAAAGTTTAACAGCCTGTCAGAGCCCATGTCGGACCCAGCCACCAAAGCCAAAAAGCCCTATCCCTTCGGTCGCCGGGCCCGGCATTACCTAAGCAACCTGCTGATCGTCGGGATTATTCGCACGGCTTTGGCCCTGCCCTATAAGACGCGGGTCGGCTTTGTCGGCGGATTGGTGCAGCATATTCTGGCCCCGCTCGCGGGCTACCGCCGCCGTGCGCTGGACAATCTGGAGCATGTCTGGCCCGAGATGCCGCTTGCTCGGCGTGAGGAAATCGCGACCCGCTGCCTCAACAATCTCGGCCGGTCTTTTATCGAGAATTACTCCGCCGAGGATTTTCCCAAACGCATGGCCGAGGTGGCCCCACAGGGGCCGGGCATGGCGGCGCTGGAAGAGGCCAACCGCACGGGCCAGTCGGTGATCCTCGTGACCGGGCATTACGGCAATTACGAAGCGGCGCGGGCCTCCCTCGTGGCGCGGGGCTATGACATCGGCGGGCTCTACCGCAAGATGAAGAACCCCTATTTCAACGCGCATTACGTCAAGACGCTCGAAGCCTTCGGCGGGCCGGTGTTCCCCCAAGGGCGGCGCGGCACGACGGGCTTCGTGCGGCATCTGAAACAGGGCGGTCGGCTGGTGCTGCTGTTCGACCAGCATGTCATCCGCGCACCGATCCTCGATTTCATCGGCAAGCCTGCCCGCACCGCCATCTCGGCGGCGGAACTGGCGCTGCGCTATGATGCGCTGCTGATCCCCTTTTATGGCATTCGTCAGGACGATGGCGTCAGCTTTGACGTGGTGCTCGAAGCGCCGGTGCCGCATAGCGATCCGATGACCATGACGCAGGCGCTGAACGACAGTCTGACCGCGCAGGTCACCAAGACGCCGGAACAGTGGTTCTGGGTGCACCGCCGCTGGCGCCCGCACGAAAAATGACGGCTCGCGCGCCTTACTTGATGCGGGCAGCGGCGAGGATCGCCCCCGGCCCGCCCTGCTCTTTGCGCTGAACGATGACCACGACGGGCAGATCGCCTTCGGCCTCGGCACGCAGTGACAGCGGCGCTGCCCCGTCCCATTCCGCCAAGACCTGCCAGCCCTCCACCACATTGCTATGCTCCATCACATGGCCTGCATTTTCACCGCGCGTGACCTTGGTCCGCTCCATCGGGGAATAGCGCAGCATGTGGATCTGCATCGGCCCCACGCCTTTGGCCAAAGAGTCTGCCGTGATCTCAACCGCTCCACCTGACCGCGCGACCGTCAGCGCCACCTGCGGCGCGGCCTCTGCATGACGTTCGACCGCGTCCATCAGTTTCATCGGTTTCGCGCCGACGATATCGGTCTGCCCCTGCACGATCAGCTCAGGCGTATAAACGCTGCGCCGCCCGCCGACAGCGGCATAGCCGCGCTGGCGCTCGGCATGGGCCGGATCGCCAAAGGGATCCTCCCAGCCAATGTAATCCCAGTAATCCACATGCAGCGCGAGCGCGATGATATCCTCCCGCTCGGCCAATTCGGCGAGCATCGCATCGGCATCGGGGCAAGAGGAACAGCCCTGAGAGGTAAAGAGTTCGACCACCACAGGCTGCTCCTGCTGAGCCTGCAAGGGCGCGGCCAGCAGCGAAAATGCGGCAAGGACGGGAAAAATCAGGGGCTTCATAAAATTCCAGACGGATCAATATCTCGGTGATGGGTTTGGTCTAACGGCTGGAAGGGTAAAATACCAATCAACCTTTGTTGAAACGCCCGTTAGCGCCCACAGCCGCATGCCGCGCATGATGCCCCCTTTAAAGTCGGTACACAATGGTATACAAAATCGCGCGAAACCGCCTGATAACAGTTGAACCGCCGCGCCCGTAGTGGCATTGAGACGGCAATCTAGCCACCCATCAGACCCCGAAGGGAGCCCGCCATGACAATCCAAGTCGGTCACGACAGTGCCAAGACACGGAAAACCCTCTCCGTTGGCAGCCAGAACGTCGCCTATTACTCCATCCCCGCCGCCGAAGCAGCTGGTCTGGGCGACTTCTCCAAACTGCCAGCGGCGTTGAAAGTCGTTCTGGAAAACATGCTGCGTTTTGAAGACGGCAAGACCGTCACCCAAGACGACATCAAGGCTTTTGCCGAATGGGCGACCAAGGGCGGCAAGAACCCGCGTGAGATCGCCTACCGCCCGGCCCGCGTGCTGATGCAAGACTTCACCGGCGTGCCAGCGGTTGTCGACCTTGCAGCGATGCGCGACGGTCTGGTGGCGCTTGGTGGCGACGCCGACAAGATCAACCCGCTGAACCCCGTCGACCTCGTCATCGACCACTCGGTCATGATCGACGAATTCGGCAACCCGCGCGCCTTCCAGATGAACGTGGACCGCGAATATGAGCGCAACATCGAGCGCTATACCTTCCTCAAGTGGGGTCAGAAGGCGTTTAACAACTTCCGCGTTGTGCCCCCCGGCACCGGCATCTGCCACCAGGTGAACCTTGAGTACCTCAGCCAGACCGTCTGGACCGACAAGGACCAGAACGGCGAGGAAGTCGCCTACCCCGACACGCTGGTCGGCACCGACAGCCACACCACCATGGTCAACGGCGCCGCCGTTCTGGGCTGGGGCGTCGGCGGGATCGAGGCCGAGGCCGCGATGCTGGGTCAGCCGATCTCCATGCTGATCCCCGAGGTCGTTGGCTTTGAGCTGACGGGCCGCATGATGGAAGGCACCACCGGCACCGACCTCGTGCTGAAAGTCGTGGAAATGCTGCGCGAAAAAGGCGTGGTCGGCAAGTTCGTGGAATTCTACGGTGACGGCCTTGACCACCTGCCGCTGGCGGACCGCGCGACCATCGCCAACATGGCGCCTGAGTACGGCGCGACCTGTGGCTTCTTCCCGATCGACGACGAGACCCTGCGCTACCTGACCAACACCGGCCGCGACAAGGACCGCGTGGCGCTGGTCAAAGCCTATGCGCAGGAAAACGGCATGTGGCGCGATGCGGATTACGCGCCGGTCTACACCGACACGCTGAGCCTCGACATGGGCACCATCGTGCCCGCGATCTCGGGCCCCAAGCGTCCTCAGGACTACATCGCACTCGACAAGGCGCACACCGCCTTTGCCGAATACGTCAAAGGCATCCGCGAGGGCAAAGACACCTCCGCGAACTCCGAAATCCGTTGGGAAGGCGAAGGCGGCCAGCCCGAGCCGCAGGAAATCCCCGGTGACGAGGGCCACCACAACCGCGGCTATGTGATGACCGACGACGGCCATTACCAGCTGCATGACGGCTCCATCGTGATCGCCTCGATCACGTCCTGCACCAACACCTCGAACCCCTATGTCATGATCGGTGCGGGCCTCGTGGCGCGCAAGGCGCGTGAGCTGGGCCTGACGCGCAAGCCCTGGGTCAAGACATCGCTGGCGCCGGGCTCGCAGGTTGTGTCGCATTACCTTGAGGCCGCGGGCCTGCAAGACGATCTGGATGCCATCGGCTTCAATCTCGTCGGCTACGGCTGCACCACCTGCATCGGCAACTCCGGCCCGCTGGAAGCGCCGATCAGCAAGGCGATCAACGACTATGACCTGATCGGCACCTCGGTGCTCTCGGGCAACCGTAACTTCGAGGGCCGCATCAGCCCCGACGTGCGCGCCAACTACCTCGCCTCCCCGCCCCTCGTGGTGGCCTATGCGCTGGTGGGTGACATGAACCACGACCTGACCAACAGCCCGCTGGGTCAGGATAAGAACGGCAATGACGTCTACCTGAAAGACATCTGGCCCTCGACGCAGGAAGTCGCCGAACTGGTCGAACAGACCGTGACGCGCGAAGCCTTCCAAGAGAAATACGCCGATGTCTTCAAGGGCGACGAAAAGTGGCAGGCGGTCGAGACCACCGACAGCAAGACCTACGATTGGCCGCCGCAGTCGACCTATGTTCAGAACCCGCCCTACTTCCAAGGCATGTCGCCCGAGCCGGGCACGATCTCGAACATCGAAGGCGCGAAAGTGCTGGCGGTGCTGGGTGACATGATCACCACCGACCACATCTCGCCTGCCGGGTCCTTCAAGGAAACCACGCCTGCGGGTCAGTATCTGACCGAGCGTCAGGTGCCGGTGCGGGAGTTCAACTCCTATGGTTCGCGTCGTGGCAACCACGAGGTCATGATGCGCGGCACCTTCGCCAACATCCGCATCAAGAACGAGATGCTGGACGGCGTCGAAGGCGGCTACACCAAGGGCCCCGATGGCGAGCAGACCTCGATCTTCGATGCCGCCATGGCGCATCAGGAGAACGGCACCCCGCTCGTGATCTTCGGTGGTGAACAGTACGGCGCGGGCTCCTCGCGCGACTGGGCCGCGAAGGGCACCGCCCTTCTGGGTGTGAAGGCCGTGATCGCCGAGAGCTTTGAGCGTATCCACCGCTCCAACCTCGTTGGCATGGGCGTCATCCCCTTCGAGTTCACCGGCGGCGACACCCGCAAATCGCTGGGCCTCACGGGGGATGAGACCGTCTCCATCGAAGGGTTGGACACGATCAAGCCGCTGCAGGAAGTGCCCTGCAAGATCACCATGGCGGATGGCAGCACCAAGGATATCACTCTGAAGTGCCGCATCGATACCGCGATCGAGATCGAATATATTGAGCACGGCGGCGTGCTGCACTACGTGCTGCGCAATCTGGCGAAATCGGCCTAAGCGCCAAACGCCACTGCGAAACAAATCAAGGAGCGGCCCATGCGGGCCGCTCCTTTTTCTTTGCCTCAGGGCCTTGAGCGGGAACCTGCCCGCGCATCAAGGGTTGCCTTCCTAAGACGATTGTTTTCGAGGAAGGCACAGCAATGATAGCAGGTTACGCGCTTGGCGCTTTGGGCGCGGTGATCCTTGTTATCGTCCTGCTGGATTTTCTCTATACCGCCATCGGCGCGGCCCCTGTGGCGCCCCTGTCGGAACGGGTGGCGCGGGCGGCGTTCTTTCTCTTCACGAAAGTCATGCCCAAGGGAAACGCCCGGCACCGCCTCTCTGGCCCAGTGGTGATGACGGCCATCGCGGTGACTTGGATCGTGCTCGTCTCCCTCGGCTGGACCTTGGTGTTTCAGATGAGCCGTGAGGCGGTGGTGATGTCGGACAATGCAGAGCCTGCGGGTTTCGTCCGCGATTCCGCCTTTGTCGGCCATCTGCTTTCCACCCTCGGGGGCGGGCCGCTGCAAACGCAAGGCTCCTTCTGGCAGGTGATGTCGGTGCTTGTTGGGGTCAATGGGATGGTGATCCTCACCCTCTCGGTCAGTTTCGTGCTGTCGACCACCACCACCGTCGCGCAAGCGCGGGGGCTTTTGAGCAAGGCGTCGATGTTCGCGGCGGACAGCGATGAGATGAACACAATCATTATGCCCGCCCTTGCCGATCTGGTGTCGAACCTCAATGCGATGCAGTTCGCGCTTTACTACAGCGCCGAACACCCCGCCCGCCGGGTGCCCGCAGGAATGGTGGAACTGGCCGAGCGGGTGGCCCCCTACCCCGAACAGATGCGCCGCCTGCGCATCGCGCTTGAGCCGCTGCCCGGTTTCACCGCGCCCGAGGGCCGCTTGGACCAACTGACCAACGCCCAATTCATCGACCGTCTGCGCGAATGGGCGCGGCCCTATTCCCTCTGACCCCAAGGAACAGAAGACCGGAAATTCCCGTTGATCCCGAAGCACCTCGTGAAAGGAGATACCATGAGCCCGAAAATCACCGTTCTGTTCTACTCCACCTATGGGACCAACCACGCCATCGCAGAGCAAGCCGCCCGCGCCGCCGAGGAGGCAGGCGCCGAGGTCCGCCTGCGCCGCTGCGCCGAGACCGCCCCGCAGGCCGTCGTCGATGGCCAAGACGCGTGGCGCGCGCAGCTGGACAAGATGCAAGACATCCCCGAGGCCAAACCCGAGGACATGGAATGGGCCAATGGCTATTTCATCTCGGCCCCCACCCGCTTTGGCGTCGCCGCCAGCCAGTTCCGCGCCTTCATCGACACGCTGGGGCCGCTCTGGCAGTCAGGGGCGCTGGCCAATAAGGCGATTACGGCCACCACCTCGGCGCAGAACCCGCATGGCGGGCAGGAAACGACGCTTCAGTCGATCTATGTCACCGCCATGCACTGGGGTGCGATCATCGTGCCGCCGGGCTATGCCGATGGCATCAAATTCGAAGATGGCGGCAACCCCTACGGATACTCCTGCGAACCCGGCCCGCTGAGTGAGACTGGCAAGAAATCCATCGCCTATCAGGCGAAACGTTTGGTCGAATACGCTGCCAAGATCAGCGGGTGATCGCATCCCGCAGCGCCGGGAGGAACCGCTGTTCGTAATCACTGCCGACCAGCGGCCCGGCAAAACGGAACAACACCGTGCCGTCCCCGTCGACGATGAAAGTCTCCGGCGGGGCGGTCACGCCCCAATCAATCGCCACACGCCCCTGCGGGTCGAAACCGACCCCGGCAAAAGGGCTTTCTTCGTCTTCGAGATAGGCAGTCGCGTTCTTCTCGGTATCCTTGAAATTGACGCCGATGATGTTCATCCCCTCGGCCTGCATCTCAAGCAGTTTGGGATGTTCGGCACGGCAGGGCGGGCACCAGCTGGCCCAGAAGTTCACCAAGCTCACTTGCCCTGCGCGCAGCATGTCATCCGTGGCCTGCGGATAGCCGGGCAGCGTGGCCTCGGGCATGGCAGGCGCCTGTTGCCCCACCAGCGTTGAGGGCAGCCCCTCGGGATCATCGCGGTACATGCCCACTGCGGCCAGTGCGACGAAGGCGGCAAAGATCACCGGTGGCGCGATCATCATGGGCGAGAGTTTAGCCACGGCGTCCGGCCTCCTGCTCTGTCTCTTCCAAGGCCCGGCGCGCCGCGCGACCGCGCCAGAGGGTCAAGCCGATCAGCGCTGCCAGCAGCAGCAGAGATACGGCATAGGCCGAGAGCACCTCGGCCGCGTATTTTCCAAGCTCCGGCATCACGCCCCCCTGTTCATCCGCGCCCTGAGCGCCGCCGTACGGCGCAGGCGAATTTCGGTGCCCGTGCGGTAGACCACCAGCGCCAGAAACAGCATGCCAAAGCCCAGCATCGCCAGGACCAGCGGGTAAAAGAAAACATCCGCCACACTGCGGTTGCCCGTGGCCACGGGGATCGAGGTGCCCTGGTGCAACCCTTGGTTCCAGAACTGCACCGCATAGCGCGACAGCACCGCAAAGACTGAGCCGACAAGGCAGAGAACCGAAGTGAGATCAGCAGCGGTGTCCGGGTCTTCGACCGCCTGCCACAGCGCGATGTAGCCGAGATAGAATAGGAACAGGATCAGGAAGGACGTGAGCCGCGGATCCCACGCCCACCACGTCCCCCACATCGGCTGGCCCCAGATCGCGCCCGTCACCAGCGCGATCAGCGTCATCACCAGCCCCACGGGGGCCGCGGCCTTGGCCGCCAATGCGCTGACGTGGTGCCGGCGGATCAGCCAGATGAGTGAGGCCACGAGCATCATGAACCACGCGTTGATCGCCATCAGGGCGGCGGGCACATGCAGGTAGATGATCTTGACCGTGCTGCCTTGCCGCGCGTCATCAGGCGTGCCGAAAAAGCCCCAAAGCAAGCCAATGCTCACGAAAGCCGCCGCCAGCACCCAAAGCGCAGGCTGCACGCGCTGCGAAAGCGCAAGGAATTTGACCGGGTTTGCGTATTGCCAAAGGGACATGCAGACTACCTATCGCGCGGTTGGGTGGTGCTCAATGCACGATTTGTTGGGGTCATCGCAACCCCATCCGTAGCACGGCGGCTGCGGCAAATGGCATCAAGGCCACCACGGCCAGCGTCAACCCCGCAAGCATCAAAAGCGGCGTCGTGGCCTCCAAGCCCGCCGCCCCGCGCCGGGCGACCTCGGCCCCGAAAATCAGCGTCGGAATATAGAGCGGCAGCACCAGCAGCGACAGCAGCAGCCCGCCGCGTTTGATCCCCACCGTCAGCGCCGCGCCGAACATGCCGATTACCGACAGCGCGGGCGTGCCGAGCGCCAGCGAGACGAGCAGCCACAGATGCCCCGGCGCTGCGAGTTGCAGCATCACCCCCAGAAAGGGTGCCGCCAGAACCAGCGGCAGCCCGGTGGTCAGCCAATGCGCCAAAGCCTTGACCGCCAGCGCCCCTTCCAGCGGCAACGGGGCGGTCAACAGCAGCTCCAACGAGCCGTCTTCGAGGTCGAGCGCTAGCAGACGGTCGAGCGACAAAAGGCAGGCCAAAAGCGCCCCGAGCCAAAGCACACCGGGCGCAATCGCGCGCAGCAGCGTGGCCTCTGGCCCGACGCTGAAGGGCACCAGCATCGTCACAATCAGGAAGAACGCCAAGCCAAGGCCAAAGCCCCCGCCTGCCCGCAGCGCCAAGCGCAAGTCTCGCAGCAGCAACGCCTTCATAGAAAAGCCGCATCGCTTGCGCCAAGATCGGCATCGGGGTCCGCGCGGAAGGCGCTGATATCGAGCATGCGCGCCTCCACCCCCAGATCGATATGCGTGGCCATGAGGGCCGATCCACCCGCCGCCAAATGCCCGCGCAGGACAGCACCGAACAGCGCCACCGCATCCGCGTCGAGCGAGACCGTCGGCTCATCCAAGACCCAGATCGGCCGCCCCGTCACCAAGAGCCGCGCCAAGCCCAAACGGCGCTTTTGCCCGGCAGAGAGGGTCGCGGCCAAACGGTCCGCCAAAGGGCGCAGCGCATAGCCATCAAGTGCAGCGGAAATGTCAGTGTTGCCAAAGACCTGCGCCCAAAAGCTCAGGTTCTCGCGTACGGTCAGCATGGATTTCAGCCCATCTGCGTGGGCGGCATAGGCGACACGGTCCTCCGCCCCCTCGATCCGCCCCGTGAGCGGCGCTTGCAGCCCGGCAATACAGCGCAGCAGCGTCGTCTTTCCGGCCCCGTTCGGGCCGCGCAGCACCAAAGCCTCCCCCGCCGCCAGCGCGAAGGACAGGCCCGAGAGCACGGGCACCCCGCCGCGGGCGACGCTGAGGTTGCTGACTTGCACTGGCCGCGCCGCTCCGCCCTTAGACCGGCAAGAGGGCCAGCGCGATGCGCCGCCCCTCGCTCAGCAAGATGTTGTAGGTGCGGCAAGCGGCGGGAGAGGACATCACCTCGACCCCCAGCCCGGCCTCTTCCAAGGTTTCGCGCAGGTCATCGGGGATATGCGCCACCTCTGCCCCGGTGCCGAGGAAGACCACATCCACCTTGCCCGCCAGCGCCAGGACCGGCGCGGGATCGGCCAGTCCGCCCCAGCCAGTAATGCCCTCCGGGCCGATCACCTGCGCGCCCTCGACAACCTCTCCGTCGATGCGGAAGAAGCCGGGGCCGTAGCCGTCGATCGGTTTGGCGTCGGTATAGGTGATCTCGTTCAATCGCATGTTACGTCCCTCACAGGCTCAGATATTCCACAGCGGCAGGCCGAGGATAGCCGATGCAGCGATGACGATATAGGCCACCGCGCGAAAAAGCCGCTCTCGCTTTGGGTCAAATAGCCGCGCCCCGATGATATTGGCGATGACATTGGGCACCCCGGCCAAGAGGCCCAGCCACAGCACCGGCCAGACCACCTGCCCCGTCGCCGCGAGCATGGCAAAGAGCATCAGGTCGAGCCCCAGAAGATAGAGCAGGAAATTCGCCCGGATCACCGCAGCGGGCCTGCGGCTTGCCATATAGAGCAGGATCACCGGCGGCCCGGCGATGCCCGCGAAACCAGTAATAAAGCCACCCAGAGCGCCGGTGGCCGTCACCAGCTTCGCGCCAAGTGGGCCGTGATAGCGCCAGCCCGCAAGCAGCAGCGTCAGAAGCCCCAGCACCACGCCCGAGACGATCCAGCCGAACCCTTCGGGTGAGACCAGCGACAGCCCCCAGAGCCCGAGTGGCATCCCGATCAGCACGCCGAGCAGCAGCCGCCCCACTTCGCGGGGCGCGCCCTCGCGCAGGGCATCGGGGAGGTTTGGAAGGGGGCCGATCAATTCGGCAGCGGTGAGAAATAGAATCGCTTCGACCGGAGAGAGGACAGAGGCCGCGACGGGCATGATGATCATGGCGGAGCCGAAACCGGCAAAGCCGCGCACCAGCCCCGCCACGATCACGGCCAGCGCAAGCCATGCCACCCCGGGGGTGGCGATGGCCTGCGCAAGCAGGTCAGGCATCAATATTGGCGAATTGCGTGCCCGCCCCCGCGTCGGGCTTGGACCAGTCGCGCTTCACCCCAAGGTAGAGCACCACGTTCTTGGCCACATAGACCGAGGAATAGGTGCCCACGATCACGCCCCATGTGATGGCAAAGACGAAGGCCCGGATCACATCGCCGCCCAAGATCAGCAGCGCGATAAGAGCGAGCAAGGTGGTGCCCGAGGTCATCAGCGTACGGCTCAGCGTCTCGTTCACGCTGAGGTTCATCACATCGCGCAGAGGACGCTTTTTGTATTTGCGCAGGTTCTCCCGCAGGCGGTCAAAGATCACCACGGTGTCGTTGATCGAATAGCCGATGATGGTCAGGATCGCCGCCACGACCGGCAGGTCGAAACGGATCTGGAGGAGCGAGAACAACCCGATGGTCAGCACCACGTCGTGGAACAGCGCCACCACCGCGCCGACCGAGAACTGCCATTCGAACCGCAGCCAGATGTAGATCAGGATCGCCGCCAGCGCCCCGCCCACGGCAAGGAAAGCGGTCTGGATCAGCTCGCCCGAGACCTTGGGGCCCACGGATTCGACAGAGGTGAACTTGATATCGGGGGCGACGCCTTGCAATGCCGCTTCGATGGTTTCGATCGTGTCGGTGGTCGCCGCCTGCTGCCCTTCTTGCGCCTGCACGCGGATCATCGCCACATGGCGGTCAGCGCCGAAACCGGGGTCAAAGACCTCAGAAATGGTCACGTCGCCCAATTCAAGCGGCGCGAGCGCATCGCGGTATTCGCCCACGTCGACGGCTTGGGAGCTTTCGGTTCGCAGGGTGGTGCCGCCGCGGAAGTCGATGCCGAAGTTCAGCCCCATCACGCTCCAAGCGATCAGGGACAGGACCATCAACACCACCGAGGCGCCAAAGGTGATCTTGGCATAGCCGAAGAAATCGAAGTTCGTATTGTCGGGTACCAGCTTCAGTCGCATGTCAAACCTCGATTGTCTTGGGACGGCGGCGTTCAAACCAGATCACCACCAGCAAGCGGGTGACGAAGAAGGCGGTGAAAACCGATGTGACGATGCCCAGCCCCAGCGTGACGGCAAAGCCGCGCACCGGGCCAGAGCCGAGAGCGAAGAGGATGACCGCCACGATGAAAGTGGTGATATTGGCATCCAGAATGGCGCTGAGCGCGCGCTCATACCCCAGCGAGATTGCCCGCGCGGCCCCCTTGGCGTTGCGCTGCTCCTCGCGGATACGCTCAAAGATCAGCACATTGGCGTCGACGGCCATGCCGACGGTCAGCACGATCCCGGCGATGCCCGGCAGCGTCAGCGTGGCCCCGATCAAGCTCAAAAGGCCAAAGATCAGCCCGACGTTGATGATCAGCGCGATATTGGCAAAAAAGCCGAACAGCCCGTAGGACGCCCACATGAAGAACAGCACGGCCACGAAGGCGACCATGGTCGCGATCTTGCCCGCGTCGATGCTGTCTTGGCCCAGTTCCGGGCCGATGGTGCGTTCTTCGACAAAGCTGAGCCCCGCAGGCAGGGCGCCTGCACGCAGCAGCACGGCAAGGTTGGTGCTTTCTTCGACCGAGAAGCGCCCGGTGATGATGCCCGACCCGCCGGGAATATGGCTCTGGATCGTCGGCGCGCTGATGACTTCGTCGTCGAGCACGATGGCGAAGGGAGAGCCGATGTTTTCAGCCGTGTAATCGCCGAACTTGCGTGCGCCGGAGGTGTCAAAGCGGAAAGACACGGCAGGCGCGCCGTTCTGATCAAAGCTTGGCTGTGCGTCGACCAATTGCTCGCCGGTGACGACGGGGGCGGTCTCGATCGTGTAGAAGACGCCTTCTTCATCCGCCGCGGGCAGGATGGCGTTGCCGATGCCCGGGTTGTCGTTCTCATTCGAGCCGCGGTTCACCACCGGGTTGAAGGTCAGCTGCGCCGTGGTGCCGATGATGGCTTTCAACTCGGCCGCCGAGCCGATGCCGGGCACTTGGATCAGGATGCGGTCCGCCCCCTGACGCTGGATCGTCGGCTCACGGGTGCCGACTTCGTCAATGCGGCGGCGCACGATTTCGAGGCTCTGCTGCATGGTGCGTTCGTCGGTCGCCTGTTTCTCGGCATCCGACAGGGTGATGGTGATGATGCCATCGGCCCCGCTTACGTCGATGTCGCTGCCGCCTGCGCCGGTCACGGTGGTGACGGGGCGGGCCAGATCACGGGTGATCTGCAGCGCCTCGGCCATTTTCGACGGATCGTTCAGACGGACCCGCAACTCCCCCGCTGGCGCTTCTTGGCGGCGGACCGGGGTGAGACTGCGCAGAGCGTCGCGGACCTCGGGCCATTGCGCTTCCATGCGCGAGGCATAGACATCGGCCAGTTGCACTTCGGCCAGCAGATGCGCACCGCCGCGCAGGTCAAGGCCAAGGTTCACCAGCCCCGAGGGCATCCATTCGGGCCAAAGCGCGCGCTGCGCTTCCAGTTCGGGCGTGCTGCCCTGAACCTCGATGGCCGCAACGGCGTCATTGTGCTTTTCGACAGGAGCGTAAAAGGCATTGGGAAGCGCCAGCCAAAGCCCTGCCAGACAGGTCAGGACAATGACAATCCGCTTCCACAGATCAATCTGTAGCATAGTTCCGCCTTTGGGTTGCGGCCTCGGGGTAGGGTTTATTTCGCCGGTTCGGTCTTGGAGACCACGGTGGCGATGGTGGCCTGCACCACGCGAATTTTCACGCCCTCGGCGATTTCCACCTCAAGCTCACCGTCGTCTTTGACCTTGGAGACCTTGCCGATGATGCCGCCTTGGGTCACGACCTGATCGCCCCGGCGCAGACCGGCCACCATGGCCTGATGTTCCTTCGCCTTCTTCTGCTGCGGGCGGATGAGCAGAAAATACATGATCGCGAAGATCAGGATCAGCGGCACGAATTGCTGGATGCCTTCCATGGGGGTCGTCCTTTTCGATGGGTATTGGGCCGCAAAATGGGCCTTGAGAATTTGGCCAGAACCTATGCGCGGTGACAGCGGGGTGCAAGGTGGAAAGCCGATGCCGCCTGCCCGCCCGCGCGGGGCCAATCGCCGCATGGTTGCGGCCCCTACCCCCGCACCGCACATTAAGGCATAAGGCAGCAAAACCGACTCACCCGATCTTGAGGACAAACCCATGCACGACATCCGCGCCATCCGCGACAATCCCGAGGCTTTTGACGCCGCTCTTGCCCGCCGGGGAGAGGCGGCGATGTCGCAGGCGGTGCTGTCCCTCGATGCCGCGCGCCGCGCCAAGATCGCCGCCGCCGAGACTGCCAAGGCCGAGCAGAACAAGGCCAGCAAGGAAGTCGGCGCCGCCAAAGGCCGTGGGGATGAGGCCGAGTTCGAGCGTCTGCGCGCGCTGGTCAGCGACAAAAAGGCCGAAGTCGCCGCGATGAACGCCGAGGCGCAGGAGTTGGACGCGAAGCTGACCGACATGCTCGCCCGCATCCCCAACAACCCCGCCGAGGACGTGCCTCAAGGCGATGATGAGAACGACAATGTCGAGGTGAAAAGCTGGGGCGACAAGCCCGCCTTCGATTTCAAACCAGTTGAGCATTACGAGATCAAGGGCGTCAAACCCGGCATGGATTTCGAGACCGCGGCCAAGACCTCGGGCGCGCGTTTCGTCATGCTGAAAGGTGCCGTGGCGCGGGTGCACCGCGCGCTGGCGCAATTCATGATCGACACCCATGTGGATGAGAACGGCTTGACAGAATACAACACGCCTGTTCTCGTCAACAATGCGGCAATGTACGGTACAGACAAACTGCCGAAATTTGGTGGCGATTCATTTGTAGCCGCTTCAATGGCCAGCCGAGCTCGACTTAGCAAAATGGCCCTAGAAGACTACAGTAAATCTGAACCCGAAATTCTGGATAAACTCTCCGACGCCTCTCTCGCTGACATTGTCGAAGAGGCCTACGAAAGAGCCGATACGCAAGAAGACTATTGGCTAATCCCAACCTCAGAAGTCACGCTTACTTATAGCATCGCCGGGGATACTCTCGAAGAACGATCACTTCCCATGCGCATGACGGCGCATACGCTCTGCTTCCGTTCCGAGGCCGGGAGCGCGGGCCGCGACACCGCCGGGATGCTGCGCCAGCACCAGTTCGAAAAGGTCGAGATGGTTTCGATCACCCACCCGGATGAGAGCGACGCCGAACAGCAGCGCATGGTGACCTGCGCCGAAGGCATCCTCGAAAAACTCGGCGTGCCCTACCGGACGGTGATCCTCTGCACCGGCGACATGGGGTTTGGCGCGCGGCGGACCTATGACATCGAAGCCTGGGTGCCGGGGCAGGATTGCTACCGCGAGATCTCCTCGGTCTCCACCACCGGCGATTTTCAGGCGCGGCGCATGAACGCGCGGTTCAAGCCCGAAGGCGGTGGCAAGCCGCAGTTCGTGCATACGCTGAATGGCTCGGGGCTGGCGGTTGGGCGTTGCCTGATTGCGGTGTTGGAGAATGGCCAGCAGGCGGATGGCTCGGTGAAACTGCCCGAGGCGCTTGCGCCCTATCTGGGGGGTAAGACGACCCTCACTGCGGAAGGTGTGCTCGCCTTAGGGTGAGCCACCACTAGGCCCGATCCGCCCGCAGGGGTCGGGCCATCGCCTGCCCGCCCCGCCGGGGGGGCGTACCAGATAATTTTGGGCGCACTTGCGGTGCGACCGCGTAGGCGCTGGCCCTTGGTTGCCGTGGCGCGCGGGCGCCCTAGGATTATCTGTACCGCAACAGCTAATTCCGCGAGGCCGACCTTGCCCAAATCCTCCCGCACCCTGATCGCCGTGCTTGCCCTGCTGCTCAGCATCGCCTTTGCGATCTCACCCTTTTTCGTTCCCAGCTTCTCGGGCTTTGATCCGAACCAATTCCCCATTCCGCAGGACAACCCGCCCGCGCAGCCGGCGGGCTATGCCTTTTCCATCTGGGGGGTGATTTACCTGTGGCTGATCGCGGGCCTTGGCTATGGCCTGCTGCGCGCGCCGCGGGATGGGCAGTGGCACGACATGCGCGTGCCGCTCTGCCTGTCGCTCGCCGTGGGGACCACATGGCTTGCCGTGGCGACCATGAGCCCGGTCTGGGCCGCGATACTGATCTGGATCATGCTGATCACCGCCCTCATCGCCCTGTTCCTCGCCCCGGTCGAAGACCCGCTCTGGGCCGCCGCCCCGGTGGGGCTCTACGCGGGCTGGCTCTCTGCCGCTTCCTGCGTGTCGCTGGCGCTGTTGGCGGCGGGATACGGCTATTTGGAAGAGCAGACGGCGGCGGTGGTTTTTGTCGGACTGGCGATTGCAATCGGCGCCATCGTCCAGACCGCTCTGGGGCGGACACCCACCTATGGCATCGCGGTGATCTGGGGGCTGGTGGGCGTGGTCGTGACCAATTGGGGCGAGACGCCCTTGGTCGCCTATCTGGCGCTCGGGGGCAGCGTCATCGTGGCGCTGCCCACCGTCAGGGCATTCCGGCGCGGCTGAGCGCGCTCAGTCCTTGCGGCGACCGTCGGTGTGCTTGCGCAGCTTCGACGGCGCCGCTTTCTTGCGGTTCTTATAGGGGTTGGCGTCGGACTGGCCGCGCATCCACAGACGGATCGGCGTGCCGGGCATGTCGAAATCCAACCGCAACCCGTTGACCAGATAGCGCGTGTAGCTGTCCGGCACCTTGTCAGGGTGGCTGCACATCACCACGAAACCCGGCGGGCGGGTCTTGGCTTGGGTCATATAGCGCAGCTTGATGCGCTTGCCCTGCGGCGCGGGGGGCGGATGCGCCTCCATCATGCCCGAGAGCCAGCGGTTGAGCTGCGCGGTGGTCACCCGGCGGTTCCAGACCTCATAGGCGCGCATGATCGCGGCTTGCAGGCGGTCGAGCCCCCTGCCCGTCTTGGCCGACACGGTGATCAGCGGCGCACCGCGCAACTGTGGCAAGAGCCGCTCGAAGCTCTCCTTAAGATCGCGCAGTTTCTCCTGCCGGTTCTCTTCGATGTCCCATTTGTTCACGGCGACGACGACGGCACGGCCCTCACGCTCGGCCAGATCGGCGATGCGCAGGTCTTGCTGCTCAAACGGGATTTCGGCGTCGAGCAAGAGCACCACAACCTCGGCGAATTTCACCGCGCGCAGACCGTCGCTAACGCTGAGTTTTTCCAGCTTCTCCTGAACCTTGGCCTTTTTGCGCATCCCGGCGGTGTCGAAAATGCGCATCGGCACCGGCTCACCATCCGGCCCGGCCCATTCGGTGGTCAGCGAGATCGCATCGCGGGTGATCCCAGCCTCTGGGCCGGTCAGTAGACGGTCCTCACCCAGAATCTGGTTGATCAGCGTCGACTTGCCCGCATTGGGGCGGCCCACCACGGCGACCTGCAGCGGCTTGGCGCGGGTCGGCATCGGCAAGGATTCGGCTTCGAGATCGGCGTCATCCTCGGGCAGGTCCACATCCGTCTCGGGCGCGTCTTGGGTGGCACGTTCGGCATATTCATCGGCCAGCGGCATCAAAGCGGTGTAAAGATCGGTCAGCCCCTCACCATGTTCGGCGGACATGCGAATGGGCTCGCCCAGACCCAGCGAATAGGCCTCAATCATCCCGGCGTCGGCGGCCTTGCCCTCCCCCTTGTTGCCCGCGAGAATCACATGGGCGGATTTCTTGCGCAGGATCTCTGCAAAGACCATGTCAGAGGGGGTTACGCCCACGCGGGCGTCGATCATGAAGAGACAGACATCGGCCATGTCCACCGCACGTTCGGTCAGGCGGCGCATCCGGCCTTGCAGGCTGTCGTCAGTGACCTCTTCCAGCCCCGCGGTGTCGATCACGGTAAAGCGCAGGTCGGCCAATTTGGCCGCGCCTTCGCGCAGGTCGCGGGTCACGCCGGGCTGGTCATCGACCAGCGCAAGGCGTTTGCCGACAAGGCGGTTGAACAGCGTGGATTTCCCGACATTGGGACGGCCCACGATGGCAAGGGTAAAGGACATAATTCAGGCTCCGGGCCCCGGTTGGGCCAGTTCAGACACGCGCCTTAGCCTATTTGCGGCCTAACGGAAAGCGTGCAATTGCCCCTTGGTGGAGACGACATAAAGCGTGCCGCCCGCCACGACGGGGGCGGTTGTCGCCCCGCCGGGGATTTGGGTGGTGCCGGTCAGCCCGCCGCTCACGGGGTCAAAGCTGCGCAGCACCCCGTCGTTGGAGGCCACGATCACGCGCCCCCCGGCGATGATCGGGCCGTAATGGGCCACCACTTCGGATTGCTTCTTGGGCTTGTCCTTGACGAAATTCGGCAGCGGCGTGCCCCAGATGCGGCGGCCCGTGCTGGCGTCGAGCCGGACCAGTTCGTTCAGGTCCGTCACCGCAAAGACAGAATCGCCCGCAGGCCAGACCGGTCCGATCGCCCCGTCACGTGCGACCCACTTACGGTCGCCGCTGTTGACATCCAGCGCGGCCAGACGGCCCGAATGATTGCCCACATAGACGGTCCCGTTCGAGACCACAGGCGCGCTTGTCACGTCGCCCACAAAGCTCAGCGCGCGGCCCGGACGCTTGCCCAGAACAGAGGTCGACCACCGCTCAAGCCCGCCTTGGCGGAACAGCCCCTGCACCTCGCCCGAGCCGAAGGCGAAGATCGCCAGATCGCTGGTGACGGCGGGCGCAGGCGCGCCCAGCACATTGCTGAGGCTGGTCACAGCGCCGGTCTGCCACTGGATGCGGCCAGTCGCCTTGTCGAGCGCCCAGCCGGTATCGTCACCCGCCGTGAGATAGACCAGATCGCCCGAGACGGTCGGCGTGCCCGAACCGGTGGCGTCAAGATCTTGGGTCCAGCGCACGCCGCCCGTCGTCACGTCGAGCGCGGCCAGAACGCCAAAGCCCACGGAGACATAGAGCGTTTCCCCATCCACGGCGAGGCCGCCACCGGTGGCTTGGCCCTCGCGGTCGGATGCGGGAGTGAGGTCACGGGTCCAGAGCGTTTGGCCTGAGGTCGAGGTCGCTGTGACCTGCGCCCCGGCGTCGAGCGTGAAGACACGCCCGCCCGCCACCACCGGATCGGCGGTGATACGTTGTTTGCGGCTGTCGCCCGCGCCGATATCGGCGCTCCAGACCGGCTGCAACGCGGTCCGCAGCGCGGGATGGCTGATGCGGGTCACGGCGGTGCCGATGCTATGGGTCCAATTGGCGTTGTTCACCGTGCCGCCCAGAGCGATGGCGCGGCTGGTATTCTCTGGCACGGGGCCGGTGGCGGCGTCAAAGGCAGGGTCTTGCACGCCGGGGTTTTGCAGCACCGCGCGCACGTCTTCGCGTTTGCCCGGCAGATAGGTCTGCTCGTCCGCGCAGGCCGTCAGCAACAGCGCGGCACCGATGGCCCCCGCCACGCCCAGACCCCGCAGACCCGCTTGCCCGGGTTCGGTTTCGCGATGCTTCGTCATGGACCTGCTCACTTTCTGTCTTTCCTCAACCTTCACGCCCCCGCCATTTTTGGCGGGTGGATATGTGTCAGTCACCCGTTGCTTCGGGGATCTCCAGCGCGGCCTCTGCGGCGGCGCCCTCATCACCCGGTTCTTCACCCAAGGCCACAATCACCTGAAGGGCGCGTTGTTGCAAGTCCGGGGTGGTTTCCGCATCGGAGAGAATGGACTGGTAGCGCGCCACGGCCTTGTCGGTCTCACCCTCTTGGATGTCGATCAGGGCCAGTTGCTCTTCTGCCAACAGGCGCAGCGGGGCACCGGGCTGGGCCAGCGCTTCGAGCGCCTGACGCCGCTCGGCCACGGGCACGGATTGGCTCTGAAGGGTCACGATCTTGAACTGCGCCAAGGCCCGGTAGATCGGCGCGAGGTCACCGTCGAGCGCCACGGCATCAAGCTGCTCCACAGCGGCATCGGTCTCCCCCGCTTCGGCCAGCGCATCGGCGCGCATGAAGTTCAGCACGGCGCGGGCACCGGGGCCATCGGCCTCGATCGGAGCGAGCGCTTCGGCGCGGGCATTGCTGGCATCCGCTTCGAGCGCGGCGAGCATCGCATCCCCCAGAGCTTCGGCCTCGGCCCGCTCCTGTGCTTTGCTGTATTCGTTCCACGCCGCCCCGCCGACGATGGCCACCACGGCCAGCACGGCGATCCAACCATAGCGGCGCAGGTAGCCGTATAGCCGGTCGCGGCGGACCTCTTCGTTCACTTCGTCAATAAAACTGTCGGTATCGCTCATCGCGCCCTGCCCCCGGCCTGATTTTGCCCCTCTTACCGCGCGTGGCCAGCCAAGCCAAGACCCAGTGAACCGCAGCGCCTTTTCGCCGAGCGCTTGGCCCGGGGGCGCGTCACGCTAGGTCAGGGGCAGAATGCAGCGAAAGGAGACGACGATGAAAGCGATTGCACTGGCGGCAGGTGTCGTGATGGCGGCCATGCCCGCATTGGCGCAGGATTTGGTGGCCAAAGTCTCACCCCATGACGTGCCCACGACGATGGACCGGCTGGAAAGCGCGGTTGAGGCAGCAGGGGCCGAGGTCTTTGCCCGGGTCGATCATGCCGCCGGGGCCGAAAAGGCCGAGATGGAATTGCGCCCGACGCAGCTTTTGATCTTTGGCAACCCAAAGCTCGGCACCCCCGCGATGCAGGATGCCCAGACCGCCGGGCTGGACCTGCCGATGCGGGTGCTGGTCTACGCCGATGGCGAGGGGGCCGTGCATGTGACCTATGCCGCGCCTGAAACGCTGGTCACCGCCCACGGCCTGCCCGAAGAGGCGGAATATCTCACCAAGATGACCAAGGCGCTGGACAATCTCACCGCCAAGGCGATCGGCGAGGAATAACGCCCCTCACCGCCCCGGCCTTTTAGGGTTTGGGCGGGGTGTTCTGCGCCTTAATCAGGTTTTCCAGATCAGTCAGCCGCGACATGACCTCATCGCGGTAGGTGTTGGTCTGCTCGTTGCTTTCCTCATGATGCGCGTCTTGCATCGAGTTCACGATCAGACCGACCAAAAGGTTCACCACCGCGAAGGTAGTGACCATGATAAAGGGCACGAAGAACATCCAGGCATAGGGATAGACCTCCATCACCGGGCGCACGATGCCCATGGACCACGACTCGAGCGTCATGATCTGGAACAGCGAATAGCCCGACTGGCCCAGCGTGCCGAACCACTGCGGGAAATCCGCGCCAAAGAGTTTGGTGGCCATGACGGAGGCGATGTAAAAGATCACCCCCATCAGCAAAAAGACCGAGCCCATGCCGGGCAGCGCGTTAACCAGCCCCTCGACCACGCGGCGCAGCGAGGGCGCGACCGAGACGACGCGCAAGAGCCGCAGGATGCGCAGGGCCCGCAGCACGCTGAGCCCTTGGGTGGCCGGGATCAGCGAGATGGCGACGATGACGAAGTCGAAGATGCTCCACCCGCGTTTGAAGAAATCAAGCCCGCGCCCGAAAAGCTTGATCGCAATTTCGATGACGAAAATGGCCAGACAGATACGGTCCAGCAGCAGAATCAGCGGCCCGACCTGCCCCATCACCTCGTCCGAGGTCTCAAGCCCCAAGATCACGGCGTTAAAGAGAATCACGCCCAGAATGAAATTCTGAAACGAAGGGCGGTCTGCCAGCCGGGCTGCGCGCGCGCGCAGCGAGGTCTGCGAGGGGGTCGAAAGATCGGTCATGGCGGTAGATATCATGCGCCGCCCCGCACAGTGCAAGAGCAGATCGCCCGCGAATGCCCCCCTCGGCGGCAATGCCCCGCCTGCCTGCCGAAACAGAAGGCGGGGCCAGCTTCTCCGTCTACTCTTCTTCCGCCTGCTGGCGCTGCCAAAGCTGGGCATAGCGCCCACCTTGGGCGAGCAGCACCTCATGGCTGCCCTGTTCGATGATCTCGCCCTTCTCCAAAACGACGATGCGGTCGGCCTCGGCGATGGTCGAAAGGCGGTGGGCGATGGTCAGCACCGTGCGCCCTTGGCCCGCGCGGCGCAACGCGTCTTGGATCTCATGCTCCGTCTCGCTGTCGAGCGCGCTTGTGGCCTCATCCAACAGCAGGATCGGCGGGTCTTTCAGCAGGGTCCGCGCGATGCCGACGCGCTGTTTCTCACCGCCCGACAGTTTCAGCCCCCGCTCGCCGACCATGGTCTCATAGCCCTGCGGCAGCGCCATGATGAAATCATGAATCTGTGCTGCGCGCGCGGCGTCTTCGACCTCTTCCTGTGTCGCCCCATCGCGGCCATAGGCGATGTTGTAACCGATGGTGTCGTTGAACAGCACCGTATCCTGCGGCACCACGCCAATCGCCATATGCAGCGAATGTTGGGTCACGTCGCGCACGTCCTGCCCGTCGATCTTCAGCGCCCCGCCCGCGACATCGTAGAAGCGGAACAACAGCCGCCCGATGGTGGATTTGCCCGAGCCGGTCGAGCCGACGATCGCCACCGTCTCTCCGGGGCGCGCCTCAAGCGAGATGCCTTTGAGGATTTCGCGGTCGGTGTCATAGGCAAAGCGCACGTTTTCCAGCGTCACATGGCCGCCAGCGACCTTGAGGGCCGGCGCGTTTGGCTTGTCGTCAATCTCGGCCGGTTGTTCGAGCAGGCCGAACATCTGCCCCATGTCCACCAGCGCCTGACGAATCTCACGGTACACGGTGCCAAGGAAGTTCAGCGGCACGGTCAGTTGGATCATGTAGGAGTTTACCATGACGAAGTCGCCGACGCTCAGCTCGCCGCTTTGCACGCCCATCGCCGCCATGACCATGACCCCCACGAGCCCCGCAGTAATGATCAAGGCTTGGCCGAAGTTCAAGAAGGCCAGCGAATAGTTCGTCTTGATCGCCGCGTTCTCATAATCGGCCATCGCGGCGTCATAGCGCGCGGCCTCGCGCCCCTCTGCGCCGAAGTATTTCACCGTTTCATAGTTCAGCAGACTGTCGATCGCCTTTTGGTTGGCGTCGGTGTCGCTGTCATTCATCTGCCGCCTCAGGCGCACGCGCCATTCGGTGACGGCAAAGGTGAACCAGACGTAGAGCGCGATGGTCACGGCCACGACCGCCAGATACCAGACGTCGAAGAGCACGGCGAGGATCACACCCACGAGGATCAGCTCAAGGATCAGCGGCCCGATGGAGAAAAGCAGGAAGCGCAGCAGAAAGTCGACACCTTTGACCCCCCGCTCGATGATCCGGCTGAGCCCCCCGGTCTTGCGGGTGATGTGATAGCGCATCGAGAGTTTGTGGATGTGCTGAAAGGTCTCAAGCGCCAGCATCCGCAGGGCGCGCTGCCCGACGCGGGCGAAGACCGCATCGCGGACCTGTTGAAAGCCCACCCCCATGAGCCGCGCCATGCCGTAAGCCACGGTCAGACCAATCGCGCCAAGCGCCAGCATCGGCGTCCCCTCGCCCGCCAGCGCATCCACCGCGTCGCGGTAGAAAAACGGCGTGGCGACGATGATCAGCTTCGACACCAGCAGCGCCAGCATGGCCAGAACCACCCGGCGTTTCACCCATGGCATATCCTTGGGCCAGAGGTAGGGCGCGACCTTGCGCAGCACCAGAAAGCCCGACTGACGCTCGGCGGCGTCGATCATCTCGGCTTCTGTGGGGATGCGTTCGGGCTTGGGCGTCTTGCGGTCGCGCCGCCGCGCGGCGTTAGATTGGTCTGTATCGGCTGGCATGGGAATTCCTGAAGTGATTACAGGCTACATAGGCCCCATGGCCTTGGGTTGCCAGTACCGGGCGGCGCACAGCCGCTCTGCGCGCTGCGAATGCCGCCCCGGTTTTGGCCGCTCAGATCACTCCGATGCCGGGTCTTCGGGCAGGTCGAAAACCTGTCCGGGGTAGATCAGATCGGGGTCGCGGATATTGGCGCTATTGGCCTCGAAAACCTTCACATAGAGCAAAGGATCGCCGTAGCGCGCACGCGAGATCGCCCAGAGCGTATCGCCTTTTTGCACCGTCACCGCGCTGAGCGGGCCGGTCAGCCCTTCGGTGGCCGCGGCCAGCACCTCGGGAGATTCGCGTTTGAAGGGGGTCTCTACCCGGCTGGTCACATCGCCGCCGCGGGAAAGCTCATCCACGCGCAGGGTATAGACGCCCTCATCGACATTGGGCAGATCGCCCCGCCAGCGGCCCTCTTGATCGACCGGCAGGCTGATCACGGCGTTGTTGTTCAGATAGACGCGCACTTCGCGAGTGTCCGGCTGGGCACGGCCCGCCAGTTGCACATCGCCCTGATCGGAGTAACCGATGGTGTCGAGCGCCACATTGGTCATCACCTGCGGCGGCGCGGTGTCGAGCCGTTCGACCCCTTCGGCGGTGAATTTCAACACCGGCGCGGGCGCGGGAGGCTTTGCCGGTGCGGCGGTGGTGTCGGGCTCCTCCGCAGGGGCGGGGGTCGTGGTTTCCGGCGGCGATGGGCTGCGGTCCGCGAGGTTCGGGGCCTCGGTCACGGCTGCGGGCGGTGTTTGCGCGAGGGTGGCGTCTCTCTCAGTAGTTCCCGTCTCTGCCAGTGGTGTGGCTGGAGATGGCGCCTCACCATCAGCGTTTGGCGCGGCGGTCTCGCCCTCTTCGGTGCCGGTTTCCGCCAACGGCGCCGCTTGAGAAGGCGTGGCGCTGGTGTCTGCCCCCTGATCGGCGGCTCCGTCTTGGTCCCGCGGCGCGGCGTTCACGTCTTCAGCCGTACCCGTTCCCGCCATTGGTGTGGCTTGGGACGGAGCGGTGCTGGTATCTTCGCTCTGCTCGGCGGCATCGTCTTGCTCCACCGTCGCGGCACTCACGTCTTCAGCGGTCCCGGTATCGGAGAGCGGCGTGGCCTGAGCGGGCGCGGAGGTGACCTCCTCTTCGGCGATAGCCGGGTCTTGCTCTGTCGATGCGGTGTCTTCGTCCGTGTCAGCCTCGTCTTGCGTCGACTGTCCTCGGTCCGCCTCGACGTCTTGCGCGTCCGCATTGTCGGTCGCAGCGCGCTCCGCTTCGGCTGTGGCCGTTCCGGCCAGAGGGGTCGCCTGCTCCGCCTGCGCAGCGGCTAGGTTTTGACCCGTCGCTGCCGCGCTCTCCTCTTCAGCGTCGTTTGCAGTTGCCGGGATCGGCTCTTCCACCGTGGTCTCAGAGGTTTCAGGCTCCGCCGCCTCGTCCGGCTGTGTGGCCCCCTCCTCAACCGACGCAACCGGGGTTTCCTCCGGCGCGATATTGGCCTCCGCCAACTGCACCGGCGCTGCGCGAGGGGTGAGAATAATCTCCTCCTCCGAAGCAAGCTCCGCCGCGCCGTTCTTCCCCAAAAGCGTCAGCACATGGCCTTTGCCATCGGGCGGGATCATGGCAAGGGTCGCGAATTTTCCGGCCCCATCGGCGGTGGCGCGGGCCGCTTCTTCGCCATCCATCAACACGGCCACGGTGCTGCCGGGCGTCGCGCGGCCCGCGATCACCGTCATGCCGTCGCTTTCGCGGCGCACTTCGTCAAAGGCCGGGGCCTGCGGCGCCGCCTCGGGCTCCGTTGCCGCCTCGCCCTCAGGGCCGACCGAGACACCTTTCACAGCATCCGGCACCAGCGTGGCATTCTCAGGGGTGGCATCGCGTTCGGGGAGCACGGCCACCGTCTCAGAGGCTGCCTCCTCCGGCGCGCCGCGCTTGCTGCCGATCCAAGCGCCAAGCGCCAGCACCGCCGCCGCAAAGGCGCCCGCCGCCATCGCCCCCATGCCGCCAAACCGGCCAAATCCCTTGAACATTCTCAACTTCCCCTGTGGTTGAGCCTTTTTAGCAAGCAGGCTAACAGGGGTCAAAAGCGCAGACGATCCGCGCCGAATTTTCCTAATCAACAGGACGCTTTACCATGCAACATTCTGTCTGTGTCTATTGCGGCTCCCGCCCCGGCGACGACGAAGCCTTCACCCAAGACGCCGAAACATTGGGCCGGGGTCTGGCCGAGGCCGGGCTGCGGCTGGTCTATGGCGCGGGCGATGTCGGGCTGATGGGCAGCGTTGCGCGCGCCGCCCAAACGGCAGGTGGCGACACCTTCGGCGTGATCCCCGCCCATCTCGTGGCATGGGAAGTCGGCAAGACCGATCTGACCCGCTATATCGTCACCGAAACGATGCATGAGCGCAAAAAAGTGATGTTTATGAACAGCGACGCCGTGGCGGTGTTGCCGGGTGGCGCGGGGTCACTTGATGAGCTTTTCGAAGTGCTGACATGGCGCCAGTTGGGCCTGCATGAAAAGCCTATTTTCCTTGTGAACACAAACGGTTACTGGGATCCCTTCATGTCGCTCATGAACCATGTCGTGACCCATGGTTTTGCCGATGCGACGCTGCTGGATTACGTCACCGTGGTGCCGGATGCCGATGCTGCTCTCAGCGCTCTGCGCCGCGCTTTGTCCTGACGGAAGGTGCTGACGGAATAGACCGCCAGCGCGCACCAGATCAGCACAAAGGCCTGCACATGCCAGCCCGTGAAGGGTTCGCGAAACAGGACCACGGCGCAGAAGAACTGCAAGGTCGGGTTGATGTAGCTCAGCAATCCGGCCGTCGCCATCGACAATCGCCGCGCCGCATAGCTGAACAGGATCAGCGGCGTTGCGGTGATCGGCCCGGCGAGTATCAGCAGCGCCGTATCGCGGAAGGAGGCCCCGAAGGCCCCCCGCCCCATTGTCACCCGTTTGCCACAGCACGAGCACCGCAAGGGGGGACAACAGCAGCACCTCAGCGGTGACAGAGACGACCGGCCCCACCGCCAACCGCTTTTTCGCCAGCCCATAAAGCCCAAAAGACGCCGCCAGCGCCATAGCGAGCCAAGGCGCGGTGCCCAAGCCATAGGTGAGCAGCGAGACCGCGACCGTCACCAGCCCCACCGCGAAAAGCTGTACGGGGCTCAACCGCTCGGCAAAGACAAGACGGCCCAGCAGGACCGAGACCAGCGGGAAGATGTAATAGCCCAAGGCCGCCTCTGTCGCCTGCCCGCTCTGAACCGCCCAGATGAAGAGGTACCAATTCGTCGCGATCACCAGCGCCGCGAAAGCAAGCAGGCCAAAGGCCCGCGGCCCGGCCATTGCGTCAAGGATCGCCCGCAGCCGCCGCTGCACCGCCAGTACGGTCACGAAGAACACCAGCGACCAGAGGGTGCGATGGGCCAGCACCTCGGCGGCGGGCACATGCGACAGCAATTTGTAGAAGATAGACGACAGCCCCCAGATACAGCAGGCCGCGATCATGGCGGCGAAACCCTTGGTGGTGTCGGTCATGGGAAATCCTTGGCGCGGTAGACTGCTTCCTTGTGAAGGCAATCAATTCCCGCGCCAAGGGAAAAGTCAGGCTTGGGCCAATTCCCCGGCCACGATCTTTTCGATCTCGTCGATGGGGTGGTTGGTCAGGGTCTTGGGGATTTCCCCTACCACCTTGCTCTGCACCTCTTTGTGGAGGTCATCGCGCAGGTCGCCCAGCACTGCCGGAGGGGCCACCAAAACGATCCGATCAAAGCGGCCCTTATGGGCCAGCTTGTAAAGGATGTCCGACAAGTCCTTGGCAAATCGCTCTTTTTCCAGCTCATGCCAATCCGTGTCGTCAAAGGCAGAGCGGTGCCCGCTCGGACCATCGCTCATCCGACCGGGGCGGTTGGCGGCTTGCTCCCGCGCCGGTGGGTTCTCCTGCTCTTCCTTGCGCACGACCTGAAGATAGGGGTCTTCGCCGTCCGTGTGGTTCTGCAGGAAAAGGGCCTTTTCGCCATCCGCGATCAGCACCCATGTGTCTTGGCTGAGTTTGGTCATGAAGGCTCTCCATGGTTGCGTTTGTCTTTGCCGGTGACGCGGGTCACGCCGTCTTCGCCCTTCTCGGCGCGGCGCATGGCGTCTTGGGTGCCAACGTCCTTTTGCAGATCACCCCCGGCGCGGCCACCTTGGTCTGGCGTCTCGGTATCGGAGAGGAATTTTTCCGTCTCCTTGCTACCGTCGTTGGATCGCTTCCGCTCGGCCATGTTGTCCTCCTTTTTTGACGTAAAGTCTCAAGAGAAAAACATCCGCGAAGGGTCCTCGGTTCCAACGAAAAACCCCGCAGCAGGCTGCGGGGTTTCTGTCTTGTTCGGGCTGGCCGTAAGGCCGCGCCGTCATATCACATATGCGACGCGACGTTGTCCCAGTTCACCCAGCCTGAGGCATAGCCGTGGGCGTCGGTGACTGGGAGAGCGCCACACGCATCAGGCGCGAGCGGCTCTCGCACGCGCCGCCGCTAGATCACAGGCGCGACGCGACGTTGTCCCAGTTCACCCAGCCTGCGGCGTAGCCGTGGGCGTCGGTGACTGGGAGAGCGCCACACGCATCAGGCGCGAGCGGCTCTCGCACGCGCCGCCGCTAGAT
>NZ_JBIFFU010000077.1:0-1318 GCF_043557315.1 Sulfitobacter sp. 1A12779 | reverse complement strand
GGGAGTGTGCGTAATTTTGTGCCCTGACGCCTTTAGTTACGCCATGGGAAAGCGTTCTTCGAACATGATGGCGAGTTGGCTTTTAACGCGGTGCCATTCACGCACAGATCGCTTCCACTCGACTGAAGTAGCATTGAGCGCCAAGTAGATCAACTTTGCTGCCGCCTCATCGCTCGGGAAGTGGCCTCGGGTTCGCACCGCACGCCGGATTTTTGAGTTCAAGGCTTCTATGGCATTCGTTGTGTAAATCAATCGGCGCACTTCGGGCGGGTAGTCGAGAAACGGGATCACCTCGTTCCAGGCTCGGCGCCAGCTCGGTGCAATGGCCGGATAGCGCTTGGCCAGATCGCTCTCCTCGAACTCGGCCAGTGCAGCCTCCGCTGCTTCGACGTCTAAGGCGGTGTAGACTGCCTTCAGGGCTGTCGCCACGGCCTTGCGGTCCTTGTAGCTGGCGAAGCTCATAGAGTGGCGCAGCAAATGAACGATGCACGTCTGAACCTGGGCTTCCGGGAAAGCTGCCTCAATGGCCTGAGGGAAGCCTTTGAGGCCGTCGACCACGGCAATCAGAATGTCCTGAACGCCCCTGTGACGTAGATCATTCAGAACCTTTGACCAAAATTTGGCACCCTCGTTGGCCTGGAACCACAGCCCCAGAACGTCCCGGGTGCCGTCTGGACGGATCGCCAAGGCTACGAAGACCGCCTTGTTCGAGACCGCTCCATCACTGCGGATGTTGACGCGGATCGCGTCCATGAACACCACCGGATAGCAGGGTTCCAGTGGTCGGCTCTGCCAGGCGGTGACCTCGTCCATCACAGCCTCAGTGATCACCGATATCAAGCTGGGTGATGCCTCAAAGCCGTAAATCTCCTCAATGTGCCCTTGGATCTCACGGGTCGTCATTCCGCGTGCATACATGCTGACGATCTTGCGGTCGAACTCGGGAAAACGACGCTGATACTTGGCTATCAACAGCGGATCAAAGGTGCCGTTGCGGTCGCGCGGAATATCCAGGATGACCTTCCCACTGTCGGTAGTCACAGTCTTCTGGCTGCTGCCATTACGACGATTGGGCGGATGGTTCTGGCCCTCCGCGACACCTTCTTCGCGCTCTGCCCCAAGATGTTCCTCCATCTCAGCTGTTAAAGCGCGTTCTGCCAATGCTTTGGTCAACTCGGCAAGAATGCCCTCCTTGCCGAATAGGTCGCCAGAGGACCGGCCTTCCATCAGTTGGTCTAATAGCTTTTTGTCGATGCTCATACGTGGGTCTCCTTATAGAGCAGTTACCACGCCAGAGCACAAAATTCAGGACAGTCCC
>NZ_JBIFFU010000017.1:0-64957 GCF_043557315.1 Sulfitobacter sp. 1A12779 | reverse complement strand
GAACCGATCACGCGTCAAAGCATGACAAACAAGGCTTGAAGGCCGCAATACAGCGGTTGCGAGGCTCTGCCAATTGCCAGACGAAAGCCACGATCCTGCTTCAGGCCGCCCGCGCCGCCAAACTACCAAAAATTGTTCAAAAATCGAGGTGCCCTTAAACTTTTTATCCAAATCCATGAGGCGCTCATTGTTCTTCTCGACTGTGCCTTTCACATAACCACTATGTTTGAAGAGAGTGGCAAAACCACTAATGCCAGAAAACGGCGTTCCATCTTGCACGTTAGCTGCTCGCCGAATCTCTGAGATTGCTTCAATACAAACGGCCTCCGCGTTCATTTCTTCATTTGGGAGGTCGAACAAGAATATTCGTATTTCATTGGAATCCCAATGGTAGGCTGCAAAGCCGCTACCTAATTTATCCCGGATTAGTAAAGTCAACCTAAATACGCCCAAGTCCATTAAGTTGACTGGGGTGTTCATTAGGTAGTTGGTGGTATCGTCAGGCCCCGCGAATGCGGAGGATGAACCAAAGGCTAGGAAAGCACAGAGCGACAATCGTTTCATGAATTTGGGCGCTCGTTTCGAAATCATACCGAAAAACCTCGAGAAATATATGGGCGACTAAAGTATCTAAAACATTGAAATATGCACAGGACTAAATGGATGGTTATCTGGCGGGCTCGACCTTAAAAATCCTAATATTCCGGAAGTTGACTAATAAATGCCTTCGAGACCACCCAGAATCCTTGAATCAGAGGAACTGCGAGAAATGCGAATCCTAAGACAACTAGGACGACACAGAAAGGCCTCGCTATTGTTTTCGAGAAGTTTAGCCAATCGATGAACTTCCATAATAGGATGCTCGTCAATAGCTTTTGATCTTCATTTTCCTCTCCCGTCAACTTCGTTGATCTTAAGTACGTTCCCGTCCCTGGTATCTCACGAACATGGGCTCCCGCCGCTTTTGCTTGGAGAGGGTTCAGGTCAGATTCATCTTCCCAATGTTGCCCGACAAGGTTGTTTTCGCCAGTCAGCTCAAACAGAAAACGATTCAGCCGAAGGCCCTCAGGACTCATCCTGTTCACCTTTTTGATGCTAGAGAGATAGTCTGAGGCATAGTCCCTGACGAGCTCAGCTGTAACCCCATCTGAAGCCGCAGAGGCTGACGAACCGTATTTTCGAATAAATTCTGGGCAGTATGCGACATAGATTAGCCGCCCAAGGCCAAAGGATGCGGCTGAAAAGTAAAGCAAATACCAGTTAAACGGTATGTTTAGCACGAATGGCACGTCTTCTTTGCCGCCAAAGGGATTAGCGTAGTACCGATCAGGAAGTTCCGAGGAAAACGTTATAAGAATTGGGACCAAAACGAGCCAGAGCGATGCTGCCCTTACAGCCTTCGCGTCTAATACTGAACGCAAAGTAGACCACGACAACCAATCATGTCCCGACCACTCATCAGGGCCTGCTTGAAGCTTTTTTAGTCCCGAAGAAAGGGTGTCCCATTCCTCATCTGTGAATTTATATGCCATTTTTTGGTCAATCAACAAGCCTGTAGCTATACATTGTGTCGGGTTCCGCCTTTCGGGTCCAGCTAAAGATGCTCGATTTGACCTCAATTTGGGTCTGCGTATCATAATTTGACATGCTAGTTGGGGAATGTAGCAACAAGGCTGTATCACGAAGCGCTACCCGTTGTCCGCAGTGCAACTCCCCGCCGCAGCAGTAGTAGCCCACGGGGTCATGTCAGACCGCGCGGTGGCACTTATTCGATCACTGCAAGCGGAAGAAAGAACTACGGCGGATGCTAGTACTGACCAACTGAGTAACACTTTTCGGGAAACTGGTTAGAAGAACACCGGAGAAGAGTATCGCAACATCGGAGAAAGCCCGCTTCCAATGTTGTGTTACATTCCTTCGGTGTTTTCGTACTCAACTTTACGAGTAACGGGGAGAGATCACCCATTTTCAGAAGCTATGTAGGGGGAGGCTTCGGGTAAGGCTCTGTATTGGTACTAAATAGCTCGCTACTTGTGGCTTTTGCAAACTAGCGCAATGGCACTTCACTATTCGACCTGTGACTGCTTTCTTAGTATTATCCAATGATGCCTTGCGAGCATCACTCTGATGTCAAGCACACTCCAGAGTATCGCGTAGGAACTAAAAAATAAAGCTGCATCAGCAAAGCCTAGAGAGCTGAAATTCATATTCTGGAAGTAACCAATACCAATCGTTGCCGCTACTACCGATATAGGAATCCAGTCGCGGTGTCGTGAATATTTCTTTACCTCGTCATTCTCATCAAACTTGGTAAGTTTCATTGTCCGACCTCCTCTAAGCGCCCTGTGGCAGGTTGACCATCATTCATATGGGTCAGCTGTTACACCAAGTCCTATCCCTGGACCTCTGGCCACGTCCCCTTGCTCTAAGAATTGCACTCCGAGGCTCTCTAGAGTTGTTTTGACCTTCTCTAGGTTCGTCCCTGATGAAGGGGGGACACCTTCTGCTAATTCCATCCGCTTTAGTGTCGATTCCGCCACCCCAGAGGCCTCCGCTAATGCTTTGACAGACAGTTTTGTATAGCCGCGTGCCATCCGAATTTGCGCGCCTGTAAGCATACAGTGACCCTTTCTGGTTCTTTTTTGGACTAAATTGGTTGACTTAAGTCCTTATGTGAACCATATTAGGTCATATCAGGCCAATTTGCAAGAATGGAGGGCTAAGCACATGACCTATGACCTACAGGCAATCATGACCGACGCTTGGGGAATTGTCCGTAGAGCCAACGTGGCCCTGTACGGGTTCCGGACCATCATGCGCCGCGCTCTAAAAGCTTCATGGGCCAATGCCAAACATGAGCGCGCAATGAAGGCTCGGCAGGAAAAGCAAAAACAGGCATCGCCCGAAGTGATCCGCATCCAGAACGAAATTGCCATCCTCGAAAGCAAGACCCATTGGGCACAGCCTGACTATGCCCGTATTGGCGTCCTGCGCGCCGCGCTAAGGGCCGTGCTCAGCCAATCCCGCGATCATCCCACACATCGCGGTTGAGAGGATTGCCCACGATACCGCGCATGAGCACGCATAACTGGCGGGGTAAACGCCCCGTCATTCTAAATCAAAGGAGACTACCATGAACGACCTCGAAGTTATCCGCTTTCGCCTCAGCCATTTCGCAGAGAGCGCGGGAGATACCGCTCCATCGAAAATCCTAAGCTCGGACGGCGGTCCAAGCCGGGAGATTATGGATTATTGCGATAAACATCGCCTGACGCTTGACTGGGCGCTACTGGGGAGTGGGCCGATACATCGAAAGGCCAAAGCCCCTTTGCTGGCTGATATCGAATTCGACGCAATCTTCTTACATGGCTTGTTGCAAGGTCTCGAACTGCTGATCGACGAATCTGAAAGCAACTCATCCCCTGCTTCCAATGCCGCACATGCCTTGGCGCAGGAAGTCATTGCTAAGAGCGAGCGCTTGGCTTGTGACCTCTCCAGTCTCGTGGATGCCACGCCGAATGCACGGAAGGCGCAACTGGAGGCAGTAAAATGAACACACAAATCGCAGATGCAATCAGTGATGCATACGACATCAGCAGCATTCTACGCGTATGTATTCGGTCTCTTGAAGGCGATGCGCCAGAGCAGCCGGGTGACGGAGCAGCTACTGCCCATACCGTCAAGCAGGCGAACTATAAGGTCGGAGACTTGATCAGCAGGCTTGAACTGGTTGAACTGAGAGGCGAGCGCCCAGACGAGGATGCCAGCCAAAGGACAGGTGCCGTACAGCTTCTAGATAAATGGCAGGCAGCAAGGCGCAGTAGAAGTGCGTTGATGCAAGAATTACCCGATGACCACGGGGCTGAACCGGCTGAGTTGAGCGAGCTTGACGAGAACATCGAGTGGCTTGCAGAGCGCATTTCTTGCTTTGAGCCTAAGTCAGATGCAGATGCCGCAGCTATGCTGGAATGGTGCGTTGAAGACTGCGCCGGAGAACTGCTGTGTGAGCAGTACCCGCGCGCCCAGAAGGCCGTGATCGAATACCTGCGGTCCAAAGCCTAACGAACCCGCCTGCGCCCCTCTGTCGGGGCGTGGGCAACGCGGTGGGGGCCGCATTGGAGGCTGTCAGAAATGAACTGCTATACGAACAATCGGAACTGGTCAGACAGGTTCTTGCCTGAGATTAAGCAGCTGATCGGGGGCTATCTCCTGGAAACCGCTGCCGACCCATTTGACCACATTCAAGCGACGGACCTCATGATGCTTGATGCCCGTGACATGCGGGTGGCAGCACGCGTGCGGCGACCCGGCTATGCACAGCGCTATCCCTACCAGTTCACCATACGCTCTGCGGTGGCGTCAGGGGCGCAGACAGAGCTTTCCAAGATTGTGAACGGCAACGGTGATTGGATGTTCTACGGTCATTCAAATGCTGATCAAACGGGCCTAGAGGCGTGGTGGCTGATCGACCTTCGAGCGTTCCGCGCCGCGCTCATCCGCAACAGGGTCAACGCCCCGCAGATTGTGATGGGTGACCAGCGCAATCCCGATGGAACGCGGTTCAAATGGTTTGATCTCCGGTCGTTTCCCAGCGATCCGCCATTAGTGGTGGCTTCAGGAGCTGTGACGGCCAGATCAGTTTAGCTTCACGATCAGGTAATATTGTGCCAGCCTACGCGTGCGATAGTGCCAAGCAGATCAATATAGGAGACCGGCCATGCCAGCTTTTTTAATATCATATTCAACGGCTTCGGAGGAAACTAGAGCGAATCTTGACGAGTTCATGGTTGCGTTGGGAGCAGTGCATCTAGGTGATTGTCTATGCGGTTTAGAAATGGAGCTGGAACTTGAGCCATTTCGCGAATGGCTGATTAGTCAGTTAGAAGAAAGCGATGCTTTAGTTGTAATTGAGCTTCGCCCACATCTTGGGCAGACAAATCAGAATCTCTCCAAGGAGGCTGCGATTTGGCTGGAGAGGATGCTGAAGGCTGATTGACTCAGCGCGCATTGTGTAAAATAAAGCGTAAGCTCCTGTTACGCGCTCATAACTTAACGTAGATAAATTTTGTATGGGGCAGAGCGTTGTTGCGATTGGAATTTCACAACAGTTTCTTCTAAGCAACGGAGTTCAGCCATGTCGAAAGACCAACGCGATTTCCGTATTAGTAGGCATTTGCGACGCTGGTTCTGGTTCGGTATCGGTGTACTGGGGTTACTTTGGGTTCTCGCCGCCTTTGAAGTGGTCGATTATCTGTCTGATGCGGATCAGGCTGCGGAAGCACTGCGTTAATCTTTCTTTGCCCGCCTTTGCCCTTGGGTGCGGAGTACCTATTTGATGTCGATGGAATCCGACGAGCAGAATAATACAGCCAGTAAACGAAAAGTGCGTGAGCGCTGGGCTGAAAGCGGGCAGACTCGCGAGCGCTTGGCATTTACTTCGGCTTTGGTGTTGCTCTGGTCGCTGGGCCTGTGGTTCGTTCTGACACACTGAATCGCCGAACGATTCCCAAACTAGAACCCCAATTGAAATGATTGAGAGCGCAAAGCCACGTTAAACGGGCCGCGTTGGGGTGGACTGTAGGGTGGATTGAATTTGCGTAGACTTCTAAAAGCTTATTCAAATCAATCATTTATCGGGGAATATTGGTGCCCAGGAGAGGACTCGAACCTCCACACCGTTGCCAGTACTAGCACCTGAAGCTAGCGCGTCTACCATTCCGCCACCTGGGCACGTATCGTGTGGGGTGCTCTAAGGCTCAGCCGGGTGACTGTCAATCGCAATTTATGCGAAAATCGGAAAATCCTGCACGCGAGGCGCTGCAACCGGGGGTTTGGCCTTGTGACAGGGGCGGTGCGCGGGTACATCCTGTCAGAGAATTTATCTACAGGAGCGGCAGAATGTCTAAGCTGGTCACGATTTATGGCGGTTCGGGGTTTGTCGGACGCTATATCGCGTATCGCATGGCCAGAGCTGGTTGGCGGGTGCGGGTGGCGGTGCGCCATCCCAACGAGGCGCTCTTTGTGCGGACCTATGGTGTGGTCGGCCAGGTCGAACCTGTTTTGTGCAACATCCGCAACGATGGCTCCGTGGCCGACGCGCTGCGCGGCGCGGATGCGGTGGTGAACTGCGTGGGCATTCTGGTCGAGACCGGCAAGAACAGCTTTGACGCCGTCCAATCCGAAGGGGCCGAGCGTATCGCGCGCATGGCCGCCGCCGAAGGGATCGGCCATTTCGTGCATGTCTCTGCCATCGGCGCGGATATGGAGGCCGAAAGCGACTATGCCCGCACCAAGGGCGAGGGCGAGGCGGCCATTCTCAAGCATATGCCTCATGCCGTGATCCTGCGCCCCTCGATCATGTTCGGGCCAGAGGACGAATTCTTTAACCGTTTTGCAGGCATGACCCGCACCGGCCCGATCCTGCCGGTCGCCGGTGCCTCGACCCGGTTCCAGCCGGTGTTCGTCGATGACGTGGCCAAGGCGGCGGAAAAAGCACTGGGGGGGCAGGTCCCTTCGGGCGTCTATGAACTCGGCGGTCCCGATGTGGATACCTTCCGCGGGTTGATGCAGCGCATGCTCAAGGTGATTCGCCGCCGTCGTTTGGTGCTCAACATGCCGTGGTTCTTGGCCAAAATCGTGGCCTTCGGGTTCGATATGGTGCAGACGGCGACCTTCGGGCTGTTCACCAACAAGATGCTGACCCGCGATCAGGTCAAGAACCTGCGCAAGGATAATGTCGTAGCGGAAGACGCGCGCGGCTTTGCCGAGCTTGACATCACCCCAACCGCGATGGATGCGGTGCTCCCCGACTATCTCTGGCGGTTCCGGCCCTCGGGTCAATATGACGCCATCAAAGCATCGGCACGTAACCTGCGGCAGGGATAATGGAACAATCGACCACTCTGATCGCCGCCTTTCTGGGTTTGCTGGAGGGGCTGACAGAGTTCATCCCCGTATCTTCGACCGGGCATCTTTTGTTGGCCGGTCATTTTCTGGGTTTCGAAAGCGCCGGACGGACCTTTGAGGTCGTGATTCAATTGGGCGCGGTGCTGGCGATCCTCACGGTCTATTCCGCGCGGCTTTGGGCGGTCTTCTCGGCCGCGCCGCATGATCCGCAGGCGCGGCGGTTCATCTGGTCGGTGCTTCTGGCCTTTCTGCCAGCGGTCGTGATCGGCGTTTTGGCGCATGACTTCATCAAAACGGTCCTTTTCGAGACGCCCTTGCTGATTGCCGTCATGTTGGTACTGGGCGGGGTGGTCCTGCTGGTCGTCGACCGCATTGCTCCCGCGCCGACCCATTCCGATGCGACCAAATTCCCGCTCTCGATGGCCTTCAAGATCGGCTTGATCCAATGCCTCGCCATGGTGCCGGGCACCTCGCGTTCGGGGGCGACAATCGTTGGCGCCCTGTTGCTGGGAGCCAGCAAGCGGGCGGCGGCGGAATTCTCCTTCTTTCTGTCGATGCCGACGATGGCGGGCGCTTTCGCCTATGACATCTACAAGAACCGCGATGTGCTGGATGCCTCGGCCATGGGCGAGATCGCCGTCGGCTTCGCCATGGCGTTTATCTCTGCCGTTTTCGTGGTGCGTTGGGTGCTCGATTACATCAGCCGCTATGGCTATGCGCTTTTCGGGTGGTGGCGAATCCTTGTGGGCGGGGTGGTTATCCTCGCGCTTTGGGCTGGGTTTTAGTGGGTAGGTCCGCATCGGACCTTAAATGATGCATAAAAATGATTGCCGAGCCACTCATTTGCTCGGAAAGAGATAAATAGGTCAGCATTGCTGTCTTTTATTTACTTTGACGCTCTCGTATACGAGCCTTCTGACGGAATTTGTCGAAGGAACGGGTATATGGCGAAGCAGGTCATGCTAAAATTTACAGACGTTGCGCGGGATATGCCCGAAAAACGCCCGCCCGATTTGCGCCGGACGGATTTCGATGAAATTTACGCCGAATATGCGGATGCCAAAGCGGCAGAACAGTCGAGCCGGTGCAGCCAATGCGGCGTGCCCTACTGCCAAACCCATTGCCCCCTGCACAACAACATCCCCGACTGGCTGCGCCTGACCGCTGAGGGGCGTCTGCAAGAAGCCTATGAGATCAGCCAGTCCACCAATACCTTCCCCGAGATCTGTGGCCGCATCTGCCCGCAGGACCGGCTTTGCGAAGGCAACTGCGTGATCGAACAATCTGGCCATGGCACCGTCACCATCGGCTCGATTGAGAAATACATCACCGACACCGCTTGGGAGCAGGGCTGGGTCAAACCCGCCGCCCCGCGCGAAGAGCGGCCCGAAAGTGTCGGCATCATCGGCGCAGGCCCGGGCGGTCTGGCGGCGGCGGATATGCTGCGCCGCGCGGGCGTGCAGGTCACCATCTATGACCGCTACGACCGGGCGGGCGGCTTGCTGACCTATGGCATCCCCGGCTTCAAGCTTGAGAAAGACGTGGTTGAGCGCCGCAATGCGCAGTTGGCCGAAGGCGGCGTGACCTTTGAGTTGAACTGCGATGTCGGTGTCGACATCAGCTTTGGCGCGATCCGGGGCAAGCATGACGCCGTGATCATCGCGACCGGCGTCTATAAAACCCGTGAGATCGAAGCCCCCGGTGTGGGCGGTTTTGGCGTGGAACGGGCGATCGACTTCCTCACCGCCTCCAACCGCAAGAGCTTTGGCGACTCGGTCGAAGAATTCGAAAGCGGCCGTCTGAACGCCGCGGGCAAGAAGGTTGTCGTGATCGGCGGCGGCGACACGGCGATGGACTGTGTGCGCACCTCGATCCGTCAGGGTGCGGAAAGCGTCAAATGCCTCTACCGCCGCGACCGGGCCAATATGCCGGGCAGCCAGCGCGAAGTGCAAAACGCCGAAGAAGAAGGTGTGATCTTTGAATGGCTGAGCGCGCCCAAGGGCTTCGTCGGCGATCCGGTGACCGGCGTGATGGTGCAAAAGATGCGCCTCGGCGCGCCTGACGTGACCGGCCGCCAGTCGCCCGAGGTGATCGAAGGCGCCGACTATGTCGAAGACGCCGACATGGTGATCATGGCCCTCGGCTTTGAGCCCGAAGACCTGCCGACGCTTTGGAACGAGCCGGAGCTGCCGGTCAACCGCTGGGGCACGATCAAGGCCGATTACGTCACCGGGGCCACCGCGCTCGACGGAGTCTATGCCGTGGGCGACATCGTGCGCGGCGCGAGCCTTGTGGTTTGGGCGATCAAGGATGGGCGCGACTGCGCGCAGGCGATCCTTGACGATTTCAACGGCGCGCAGCGTATCGCGGCGGAGTGATGGCACCGGGGCGGCCCTGCCGCCCCGCGCCATGCGGCGCTGCCCGCGACCAAGAGTGAAATAGACGTGACGCCCGACGGCCCTGCCTTTGCCGCAGCGCACGAGAACAAAACCAAGGCCCAAGTCAAAGCAGGATTTGCGGCGTTTGTGGAAGGAACCAAGCCATGACCAAATATGATGACGCCTGGGTGGCCCGCGAAGAAGCCAAACGCGCGATGATGGCCGAAAAGGGCATGTATAGTTTCGAGGAAGAGCATTCCTCCTGCGGCGTGGGCCTTGTGGTCAACATCAATGGCGAAAAGACCCGCGAGGTCGTGGTCAACGGGATCAACGCGCTCAAGGCGATCTGGCACCGCGGCGCGGTCGACGCCGACGGGATGACCGGCGACGGCGCGGGCATTCATGTGCAGATCCCCGTACCCTTCTTCTATGAGCAGGTCCGCCGCACCGGCCACACCCCGCGCGAGGATGAGTTGATCGCCGTGGGCCAAGTCTTCCTGCCGCGCACCAATTTTGCCGCGCAAGAGACCTGCCGAACCATCGTGGAGACCGAAGTGCTCCGCATGGGCTACTACATCTATGGCTGGCGGCATGTGCCGGTCGACATCTCGGTGCTGGGTGAAAAGGCCAATGCGACCCGGCCCGAGATCGAACAGATCCTGATCTCCAACGCCAAGGGCGTGGATGAAGAGACATTTGAGCGTGAGCTCTACGTGATCCGCCGCCGCATCGAGAAAGCCGCCATCGCGGCGCAGGTGCCGCAGATGTATATCGCTTCAATGTCCTGCCGTTCGATCATCTACAAGGGCATGATGCTGGCCGAACAGGTGGCGGAGTTCTATCCCGACCTGAAGGACGACAAATTCATCAGCGCCTTCGCGATCTATCACCAGCGCTATTCCACCAACACTTTCCCGCAGTGGTGGTTGGCGCAGCCCTTCCGCATGTTGGCCCATAACGGTGAGATCAACACCCTCAAGGGCAATATGAACTGGATGAAGAGCCATGAGATCCGCATGGCGAGCGCGACCTTTGGCGAGATGGCCGAGGACATCAAGCCGATCGTGGCCTCCGGCTCGAGCGATTCGGCGGCGCTTGATTCCGTGTTCGAAGTGCTGGTCCGCGCGGGCCGCTCCGCGCCGATGGCCAAGACGATGTTGGTGCCGGAATCCTGGTCCAAACAGGCCGTGGAACTGCCGCAGGCATGGCGCGACATGTACTCCTATTGCAACTCCGTCATGGAGCCTTGGGACGGCCCCGCCGCCTTGGCGATGACCGATGGCCGCTGGGTCTGCGCCGGGCTTGACCGCAACGGGCTGCGCCCGATGCGCTATGTCGAAACCTCGGACGGCATGTTGATCGCCGGTTCCGAAGCCGGGATGGTGCCGCTCGACGAGGCGCGCGTCGTGGCCAAGGGCGCGCTTGGCCCCGGGCAGATCATCGCGGTGGATATGGCAGAGGGCAAACTCTTCCATGATACTGAAATCAAAGACAAACTGGCCGCCAACCAGCCCTTCGGCGAATGGGTCGGCAAGATCACCGAGATGGATGGTGTCCTTGCCGGTGTCACCGAAATGCCGCTGTTCGAAGGGGCCGAGTTGCGCCGCCGTCAGGTGGCCGCGGGCTATACCATCGAAGAATTGGAACAGATCCTCGCGCCGATGGCCGAGGACGGCAAGGAAACGCTGGCCTCGATGGGCGACGACACGCCCTCGGCGGTCCTTAGTGGCCAGTACCGCCCACTGAGCCATTTCTTCCGCCAGAACTTCAGCCAAGTTACCAACCCGCCGATCGACAGCTTGCGCGAATTCCGGGTGATGAGCCTCAAGACACGGTTCGGCAACCTCAAGAACGTGCTCGACGAAGACAGCTCCCAGACCGAGATCATCGTGCTCGACAGCCCCTTTGTGGGCAACGCGCAGTTCGATGAGCTGATGGCCCAGTTCAAAGTGCATACAGTCACCATCGACTGCACCTTCGAGCCCGGCAACGGCAATCTGAGCGCCGGTCTTGCCCGCATCCGGGCCGAGGCGGAAGACGCCGTGCGCTCGGGCGCGGGGCATCTGGTGCTGACCGATCAGCACAGCGGCGCTGACCGCGTGGCGATGCCGATGATCCTTGCCACCAGCGCGGTGCACAGCCACCTCGTGCGCAAGGGGCTGCGGACCTTTACCTCGCTCAACGTGCGTTCGGCAGAATGCGTCGATCCGCATTACTTCGCCGTGCTGGTGGGCTGCGGTGCGACCGTGGTGAACGCCTATCTGGCCGAGGATTCCCTCGCCGACCGGATTGAGCGCGGGCTGTTGGACATGACACTGACGCAGGCGGTGCAGAAATACCGTGAGGCGATTGACCAAGGTCTGCTCAAGATCATGGCGAAGATGGGGATTTCCGTGATCTCGTCCTATCGCGGCGGTCTGAACTTCGAGGCGGTGGGCCTGTCCCGTGCGATGTGTGCCGAATACTTCCCCGGCATGACCAGCCGCATCTCGGGTATCGGTGTCGTCGGCATCCAGCGCAAGGCCGAGGAAGTCCACGCCAAGGGCTGGCAGGGCGACGGTGTTGTGATGCCCATCGGTGGCTTCTACAAGCTGCGCCGCTCGGGCGAAAAACACGCTTGGGAGGCGAGCAGCATGCATATGCTGCAAATGGCTTGCAACAAAGCGTCCTACCAGATGTGGCAGCAGTATTCGAAAAAGATGCAGAGCAATCCGCCGATCCATCTGCGCGACCTTTTGGACATCAAGCCGCGCGGCAACCCGGTGCCGTTGGAGGAGGTGGAAAGCATTACTTCGATCCGCAAGCGTTTCGTGACCCCGGGCATGTCGCTGGGGGCGCTGTCGCCCGAGGCGCACAAGACACTGAACGTGGCGATGAACCGTATTGGCGCCAAGTCTGACAGCGGCGAGGGCGGCGAAGATCCGGCGCATTTCGTGCCGGAGGCCAATGGCGACAACCCCTCGGCCAAGATCAAACAGGTCGCCTCGGGTCGCTTTGGTGTGACGGCAGAGTACCTCAACCAGTGCGAAGAGCTGGAAATCAAGGTCGCACAGGGCGCCAAACCCGGTGAGGGCGGCCAGCTTCCGGGTATGAAGGTCACCGACCTGATCGCGCGGCTGCGGCATTCGACCAAGGGCGTGACCCTGATCTCGCCTCCGCCGCACCATGACATCTACTCAATCGAAGACCTCGCGCAGCTGATCTACGACCTTAAACAGATCAACCCGCGCTGCAAGGTGACGGTGAAGCTCGTCGCTTCGAGTGGCGTCGGCACAATTGCTGCCGGCGTGGCCAAGGCCAAGGCCGACATCATCCTGATTTCGGGCCATAACGGCGGCACCGGGGCATCGCCTGCGACCTCGATCAAATATGCGGGTCTGCCGTGGGAGATGGGCCTGACCGAGGCCCATCAGGTTCTGTCGATGAACAACCTGCGCGACCGGGTGACCCTGCGCACCGACGGCGGGCTGCGCACCGGGCGCGACATCGTCATGGCGGCGATGATGGGGGCCGAGGAATACGGCATCGGCACCGCCGCACTCATCGCCATGGGCTGCATCATGGTGCGCCAGTGCCAGTCCAACACCTGCCCCGTCGGCGTCTGCACGCAGGACGAAGCGCTGCGCGACAAGTTCACCGGCAATGCGGATAAGGTCGTGAACCTCATCACCTTCTACGCACAGGAGGTGCGGGAGATCCTCGCCTCCATCGGGGCGCGCAGCCTTGATGAGGTCATCGGCCGCGCGGACCTGCTGACGCAGGTCAGCCGAGGCTCGGCGCACCTTGATGATCTGGACCTGAACCCGCTGTTGATCACCGTCGATGGCGCGAATGAGAACGTCTATGACCGCGACAAGCCGCGTCAGGTCGTGCTCGACACGCTGGACGCGCAGATCGTTCGCGATGCCGCGCGCTTCCTTGAGGACGGTGAGAAGATGCAACTGTCCTATGCCGTGCAGAACACGCACCGGACCGTCGGCACACGGGTGTCGAGCCATATCGTCAAACGCTTCGGGATGCGCAATTCGCTGCAACCAGACCACTTGACGGTGAAGCTGACCGGCTCGGCTGGGCAGTCGCTGGGGGCTTTCGCGGCGCCGGGGCTGAAGCTCGAAGTCTCGGGCGATGCCAACGACTACGTCGGCAAGGGTCTGTCGGGCGGCACGATCGTGGTGCGGCCTTCGATGGCGAGCCCCGTGGTGGCGTCGGAGAACACGATCATCGGCAACACGGTGCTCTATGGCGCGACGGCGGGATACCTCTTTGCCGCGGGCCGGGCGGGCGAGCGTTTCGCCGTCCGCAACTCGGGCGCGCATGTGGTGATCGAAGGCTGCGGCAGCAACGGTTGCGAATATATGACCGGCGGTGTGGCGGTGATCCTTGGTGAGATCGGCGCGAACTTTGCTGCCGGGATGACCGGGGGGATGGCCTATCTCTATGATCCCGAAGGCTCGGCCCATAAGTTGATGAACGCCGAGACGATCGTGACATGCCCGGTCACCGTGGATCATTGGCTCGATCAGTTGCAGGGTCTGCTGGAGCGCCATGTTGCCGAGACCAAGAGCCGCAAGGCCGCCGATATCCTTCAGCATTGGGAGACCGAGAAGCACAACTTCTTGCAGGTCTGCCCGAAGGAGATGTTGGTGCATCTGCCCGCGCCGCTCAGCGTGGAAGAGGCGGCGGTTCCGGCGGAGTAATCTTTGCCCCGCGCGGCTCCGGTCGCGCGGGGAGGCAATGGCCCGGCGCCTTCGGCTTGCTTCCGGGCCGGGGTGGTAGACGGAACGGGATGCGCTACTTCCTCCGCATCGGAGGACACCATGCATAAAATTCTGATCGCCATCGCCTTTGCCACCGGCCTTGCCGCCTGCACCGATACCGCCCCGCGCGGCGGGGGCGACATCCTCATCTTGGGCGATTCCATCATGGCGTGGAACGGGGGCCGCGCCATTCCCGATGTCATTGCAAACCAAACAGGCCGTAGCGTTACCAGCCGCGCTGTGCCGGGCGCTCAGTTCGACAATGCCTCGACCGTGGCCTCCGCCGTCGGCTTTGACATCCAGCAACAGTTCCCCGGCGGGCGCTGGAACTGGGTGGTGGTCAATGGCGGCGCGAATGACCTGAACGCCGATTGCGGCTGTGGCGCCTGCGGAGCCGTTGTCGATGCGCTGATCGCGCCGGATGGTCAAAGCGGCAGCATCCCTGCCTTCCTGCAACGTCTTCGCGCCCAGACCGGCGCGCAAGTCATGTGGATGGGCTATTACGCGGGCTCCGGTTCGGGCGCCTTCGCGGGCTGCCGCGATGATCTGGTCGAAATCGAATCCCGCATCGCGCGCTTCGCCGCGAACCGCCCCGGGGTCCATTTCGTCGATTCCGAAGATGTGATCGACCGGGGGGATCGCGGGCTCTTCGCTCGCGACAACGTGCACCCCTCGGCCCGTGGCTCTGCCCGGATCGGGGCCTACCTCGCGCAAGAGATCACCGCGCGTGAGAGCCGTTCACAAAATCCCGCAGACGGCCTATAGCTGATCTATGGCGACACGGAAAAAGACCGCCCCCAAGGGTAAGAAATCGAGCAAGAGCAGCCCCTCGCTCAAGAAACGCGCGCGCCGTTGGGCCTTGCGCGGCTTGGCGCTGGCCTTTCTCTTGGCGGTGCTGCTGGTGCTTCTGTTCCGCTTCGTCAATCCACCTACGGGTTTCTACATGTTCTCGGAATCGCGCCGTTTGGGCGGGGTGCAGCGGGACTGGGTGCCGCTGGAACAGATCGCCCCCGTGATGGCCCGCGCCGCCGTGGCGGCGGAGGATGCGAATTTCTGCAATCATTGGGGCTTTGACATGCAGGCCATTCGGACCGCGATCGAAAACGGGTCGGCCCGCGGGGCGTCGACGATCAGCCAGCAGACGGTCAAGAACGTCTACCTCTGGCATGGCCGGTCGTGGCTGCGCAAAGCGCTTGAGGCCGGGATGACCCCGCTGGTCGAAACCCTCTGGCCCAAGCGGCGGATCATCGAGGTCTATCTGAATGTGGCCGAGTTCGACGAAGGTGTCTTTGGCGTTGGGGCGGCGGCGCCGCATTACTTTGGCGTCGCGGCGGCAGACCTTAGCGCCACCCAAGCCGCCCGCCTTGCCGCGATCCTGCCCGACCCGAAAGAGCGGTCCGCCTCGCGCCCCGGTGACTTTACCCGCAAGCGTACGGCGCAGATCATGGACGGGGCGGCGACCATCCGCGCGGACGGTCGCGCCGCCTGTTTCGAGAGTTGAAAATCCCCGCGCCAGCAGGCATGGAAGAGTGCAATCCCTTTAACCACACGGACTTTATATGACGGCTCGCTTGTTTCACGTTCCCTTGTCCCCCTTCTGCCGCAAGGTGCGGCTTAGCCTTGGGGAGAAGAAGATCGAGGTGGAACTGGTCGAGGAGCGCTATTGGGAACAAGACCCCGATTTCCTGCGCCGCAACCCGGCGGGGAAGGTGCCTGTGCTGCGGCTCGACGGGATCATGATGGCGGAAAGCGCCGCGATCTGTGAATATATCGAAGAGACCCGCCCCGAGGCATCCTTGCTGCCCAGTGACCCGGTGCAGCGCTTGGAAGTGCGGCGTTTGGTCAGTTGGTTCGACGACAAGTTCCACGACGAGGTGACCTCGAAACTGCTGTATGAGCGGGTTAATAAAAAGGTCACCAAACAGGGCTACCCGGACAGCAAGAACGTCAAGGCCGGGGCCAAGGCGATCAAGTATCACCTTGATTACATGGCGTGGCTGCTGGATCACCGCCGCTGGCTGGCCGGTGACGTGATGACGCTGGCCGATTTCGCTGCCGCCGCGCATCTGTCCTCGCTCGACTATATCTCGGACGTGGATTGGAACCGCTCTGAGGTGGTCAAGGATTGGTACGCCAAGATCAAGTCGCGCCCGGCCTTCCGCTCGATCCTCGCCGATCAACTGCCGGGCTTCCCGCCGCCGCTGCATTACAACAACCTCGACTTCTGATGCCTGCCGCCCCCCCCCGCGCCGAGATTGGGCCGGAGGCTCTGAAGGCGCGGGTGGTGGCCCGGGCGCTTGAGGAAGGCTTTATCGCCTGCCGCATCTGCCGCCCCCAAGACGTGCCCGAGGTGCCCGAACGGCTCGCCCGCTTTGTCGAGGCCGGGTTTCACGGGCAGATGGGCTGGATGGAAGAGCGGATGCATTGGCGCGGCAATCCCGCCGCCCTCTGGCCCGAGGCGCGGTCCGTCATCATGCTGGCCGAAAGCTACACCCCCGAACATGACCCCCGCGCGGTGTTAGAGCATCCCGACAAGGGCGGCATTTCGGTCTACGCACAGGGGCGCGATTACCACGATATCGTCAAGAAACGGCTGAAGCGGCTGGCGCGGTGGCTTATGGAAGACGCCCGCGCGCTCGACCCAGAGGTGAAGGTTTTCGTCGATACCGCCCCGGTGCCGGAAAAAGCGCTCGCGCAGGCCGCGGGGCTCGGTTGGCAGGGCAAACACACCAACCTGCTTAGCCGAAAGTTCGGCAATTGGGCCTTTTTAGGCTCTGTTTTTACGACGCTCGATCTGCCCCCAGATGTGCGAGAGGTGGACCACTGCGGCTCTTGCCGGGCCTGTCTTGAGGCTTGCCCCACGGATGCTTTCCCTGCGCCCTATCAACTCGACGCGCGGCGCTGCATTTCCTATCTGACGATCGAACACAAAGGGCCGGTCGATCTGGACCTGCGCGAGAAGATAGGCAACCGGATCTATGGCTGTGACGATTGCCTTGCCGCTTGCCCGTGGAACAAGTTCGCCGTGGCGGCCAGCGATATGCGCTATCACGGTCCGGCGGTGCAGCCCGCCGATCTGGCCGAGCTTGCAGGCCTTGACGATACCGCTTTCCGCGCGCGCTATTCTGGCTCTCCGATCAAACGGATCGGGCGGGATCGTTTCGTGCGCAACGTGCTCTATGCCATCGGCAATTCCGGGCTGGCGCGGCTGCGCCCCGTGGCGCAATCTCTGACCGAAGACGCTGATCCCACCGTGGCCGAGGCCGCGCGTTGGGCGGCGGCGCGTTTGGCATAGGAGGCACGCCCATGGCGGTGTTATTGGGCGTCGACACGGGCGGCACCTACACGGACGCGGTGCTGATCCGCGATGAGACCGAGGTGATCGCCACCGCCAAGGCGCTGACCACCCGCGCCGATCTGGCCGTCGGTGTCGGCAAGGCGGTCAGCGCGGTTTTGGCGCAATCCGGCGTGGCGGCGGAAGAGATCGCCATGGCCTCCCTCTCGACCACGCTGGCGACCAATGCGCTGGTCGAGGGGCAGGGCGGGCGCGTCGCCTTGATCTATGTCGGGTTTCGCGCGGCGGATCTTGAAGCGCATGGGCTGTCGGAAGCGTTGCGGGGGGACCCTTGTCTGCTGCTCTCCGGCGGGCATGATCACGCGGGGGCAGAGGCGGCGCCGCTGGACGAACCGGCCCTGATCGCCTTTTTAGAGACGCATAAGGCCGAGGTCAGCGGCTTTGCCGTGGCCAGCCAATTCGCCACCCGCAACCCCGCGCATGAGCAGCGGGTCGCGGAACTAGTGGCCGAGGTCACGGGGCGCCCCGTCTCGGCCTCTCACAGTCTCTCGGCCAAGCTGAACGGGCCGAAACGGGCGCTTACGGCGTTGTTAAATGCGCGTCTGATCGGCATGATCGACCGGCTGATTGGCCGCGCAGAGGATCAATTGCGCCATCTGGGCATCCACGCGCCGTTGATGGTGGTACGCGGTGATGGCGCCCTGATGTCGAGCGCACAGGCCCGCCAACGGCCCATCGACACCATCCTCAGCGGCCCTGCGGCATCGCTGGTGGGCGCGCGCTGGTTGACCGGGGCAGAGACGGCGCTGGTGTCTGATATCGGCGGCACGACGACCGATGTGGCCCTATTGCGCGACGGTCGCCCGGCGATTGACCCGGCAGGCGCGCAGGTCGGTCCCTATCGAACCATGGTCGAGGCGGTTGCGATGCGCACCCACGGGCTGGGCGGTGACAGCGAGGTGCATTTCACGTCTCAGGGTCTAACCGCGGGCGTGACTCTTGGGCCGAAGCGCTTGCTGCCGATCTCTCTCATCGCGGTCGACGCGCCGGAGGTGGTGCATAACGCCTTGGACGCGCAGCTGCGCCGCAGCGTGGTGGGAGAGCATGACGGCCGCTTTGTACGTGCCGTAGAGGGGCAGGGGGCCGAAGGTCTGGCCCCGCGCGACATGGCGCTGTTGGAGCGGATCGGCAGCGATGTCTGGCCCTTGGGGGATGTGCTGCGCAACCGGGTCGATCAAAGCGCTTTGGCGCGGTTGGTCGCACGCGGGTTGGTGCAACTGGCGGGGGTGACGCCTACGGATGCGAGCCATGTGGCAGGGCATCTTTCTGCATGGGATGCCGATGCCGCGCGCAAGGCGCTGACCCTGTTCGGGCGCAAGCGCGGTGGTTCGGGGCTGCGGTTCTGCCCCGATCCTGATGACCTCGCCCAGATCATCCTCGACCGTTTGACCGAACAGACGACTTTGGCTTTGTTAGAAACTGCATTCGCCGAGGAAACCGCCGGTTTCGACCTGCCGCCAGAGGTTCTGGCGCGCCATGTGTTGATGCAGCGTGGCCTGTCGGGGCATCGCGGCGTGCTGCGGATCGATGCGGGGCTGAATTTGCCAGTTGTGGGAGTGGGCGCCTCGGCGGCGACCTACTACCCGGCGGTGGGCAAAAGGTTGGGCAGTGAGATGATCTTGCCCAAATACGCCCATGTGGCCAATGCCATCGGCGCAGTGGTGGGCCGGGTCATCATGCGCGAAACTGCGACCATCACCGTTCCGCAAGAGGGTGTGTTTCGCCTCCACCTCTCCGATGGCCCACAGGATTTCCCAACCGCTGAACGCGCCTTGTCCGAAGCGGAGCGCGCTTTGACCGAAGCCGCCCGCGCCCGCGCGCGAGCAGCCGGGGCGGCGGAGATTGAATGCCACGTCAAGCGGGATATCCGGCTGGCGAATGTCGAGGGGCGGGAGGTTTTCGTGGAGGCCGCGCTGACCGTCGAAGCTTCGGGCCGCCCGCGGGTGGCGGTGGGCTAACCCCCGGCGCGGGGCCGGGGGCTGCGATTTATTCTGCGGCGTCGCGTTTGGGCAGTACCCAATCTGCGCGCGGGAAGTGACAGGTGTAGCCGTTGGGCAGCCGCTCAAGATAATCCTGATGCTCGGGCTCGGCCTCCCAGAAATCACCCACGGGCTCAACCTCGGTCACCACTTTGCCGGGCCAGAGGCCGGAGGCTTCGACATCGGCGATGGTGTCTTCGGCCACGGCTTTCTGTTCGTCGTTCACATAGTAGATCGCCGAACGGTAGCTCATCCCGATGTCGTTACCCTGACGGTTCACCGTGGTCGGGTCGTGGATCTGAAAGAAGAACTCCAGCAACTCGCGGTAAGAGGTCTTTGCGGGGTCGAAGATGATCTCGATCCCTTCGGCGTGGGTGCCGTGGTTGCGGTAGGTCGCGTTGGGCACGTCGCCGCCGGTATAGCCGACGCGGGTCGAGACCACGCCGGGGCGGCGGCGGATCAGGTCCTGCATGCCCCAGAAACAGCCCCCGGCCAATACTGCGCGTTCGGTTGTCATGTCACATTCTCCACTTGGTTGAGATATTCGCCATAGCCTTCGGCTTCCATGTCGTCACGGTGGATGAAGCGCAGGGAGGCGGAATTGATGCAATAGCGCAGCCCGCCCCGGTCGGGCGGGCCATCGGGGAAGACATGGCCAAGGTGGCTGTCGCCGTGTTTGCTGCGCACTTCCGTGCGGACCATGCCGAGCGAGGCGTCTTCCAACTCTTCAACGTAGGCAGGCTCGATCGGTTTGGTGAAGCTCGGCCAGCCACAGCCGCTTTCGTATTTGTCCGAGGAGGCAAAGAGCGGCTCGCCCGAAACGATGTCGACGTAGATGCCCGGTTCCTTGTTGTCGAGGTATTTGCCGGTGCCGGGGCGTTCGGTGCCGCTGCGTTGGGTGACGTGGAATTCTTCGGGGCTCAGCGCGTCAATCGCGGCATTGGTTTTTTCGTATTGGGGCATGGCGTCCTCCGTTCAAGGGCTTGGCCTATTAGATGGGGTGTGGCGGTGAAATTCAAAGGGGGTGCGCCTCACACTGGCGTTACGCCCTGCGCTGGCGCGAGACTTGGACGGCGAGGATGCCGCCCGCGATGATCGCGACGCCAAGGATGTCGCGCGGCCCCAGCGTTTCGCCCAGCAGCAGGGCTGCGATGGCCACGCCGAAGAAGGGGTTGAGGAAGTGAAAGGTCGCCGCCCTTGTGGCGCCGATGCGGTTGACCAGCCAGAACCAGACCACAGTGGCGGCCAAGCCGGGCACGAGGCAGGTATAGGCGAAGGCAAGCGTCAGGCGCAGGCTGGGGTCGATGCGGGGTGTCTCAAACATCAGGGTGGCGATGGAGAGGGCCACGCAGCCGACAAGCATTTGCAAGCCGACGACCATGAGGAAGTTGCCACCCGATGTCGCGCCGCGCACCAGCAGGGTGGCGGCGGTGAGAGCCACCACCCCGATGGCGCAGAGGATGAGGCCATAGAGGTCCACTTGCCCGCCAAGGCGCGCGCCCATGATGATGGCCACACCGATGACACCGGCAAACAGTCCCGCGATGCCTAGAGGGCGCAGTTTTTCACCCAAGAAGGCCCAAGCGGCGAAGCCGACGAGCAGCGGCATGGTCGAGGCGATGATCGCGGCAAGGGATGCCTCGATGGTCTGCATGGCGATGAAGTTGAGGCCGAGGTAGACCGCGTTTTGCAGCACGCCGAAGATGATCGTCGCCCGCCATTGCGCGGGGGTGAGCCGCCAGCTTTGCCCCAAGGCCAGCGCAATGCCGACGCCGATCAGGCCCGAGATCAGGTAGCGCAGGGAAAGGGCCAGCAGGGGAGAGGCGTCCATCACGATGATGCGGGCTGAGGTGAAGGCCGAGGACCACATCACGGCAAAGGCCAGCCCCATGAGAATTGCGCGGATGTCCATGAAATGCCCCCTGTGCTGAACTTGCTAAGGAATGGCGGGTTTGTAGGGGGAGGGCAAGGTGGGTTTGGTGGGATATGCCACCCGGCCCGGAAACAAGCCGGAGGCGATGGCCCTCCATCAATCCCCCAACAAAAAAGGGCCGCCCGAAGACGACCCTTTCGTAAACGCTCAGCCCAAGGCTTACTCGTTCACGCTGTCCTTCAGCGCTTTCGCGATGGTCATCTTAACCACTTTGTCGGCGTCTTTCTTGAACTGTTCGCCAGTGGCGGGGTTGCGGACCATCCGCTCGGGGCGCTCACGGCAATAGATTTTGCCAACGCCCGGCAGGGTCACGGCACCGCCGGCGGACACTTCACGGGTGATCAGGTTGCAAACGGCGTCGAGCGCTGCGCCTGCGGATTTCTTGTCGGTATCCATCTCTTCTGCCAGAGCAGCAACGAGCTGGGTCTTGGTCATCGGTTTTGCCATTTTATTCTCCTTAGACTGCCCGCTTTTTAGGGCCTCATGGCCGGAATGTAACGGTATGTTGTGGGATAACACAACGAATTGTGGCGCTATAAACGCGAAAACATGCGATTTTCCGCTGTTTCCAGCCCTATAGGAACGCCGTTTCGTCGAAGGACCGAAGTTTCCGGCTGTGGATCCGCTCCAGCGGCATGCGGCGCAGCAACTCCATGGCGCGGATGCCGATCATCAGATGGCGGGCGACTTGGGTTTTGTAGAAGTCCGACGCCATGCCGGGCAGTTTCAACTCCCCATGCAGCGGTTTGTCCGACACGCATAGCAGCGTGCCATAGGGCACCCGGAAGCGATAGCCATTTGCGGCGATGGTCGCGCTTTCCATATCCAGCGCCACGGCGCGGGACTGGCTCAGCCGTTGCACCGGGCCGGACTGGTCGCGCAGCTCCCAGTTGCGGTTGTCGATGGTGGCGACGGTGCCGGTGCGCATGATGCGTTTCAGCTCATAGCCCTCAAGCTGGGTGACCTGCGCCACCGATTGCTCCAGCGCGATCTGGATCTCGGCCAGCGCCGGGATCGGCACCCAGACCGGCAGGTCGTCGTCGAGAACGTGATCCTCGCGCAGGTAACCATGCGCCAGCACGAAATCACCCAAAGCCTGCGTATTGCGCAGACCGGCACAGTGGCCAACCATCAGCCATGCATGGGGCCGCAGCACGGCGATATGGTCCGTCGCCGTCTTGGCGTTGGACGGCCCGACGCCGATGTTGACCAGCGTGATGCCAGACCCATCCGCCCGTTTCAGGTGATAGGTCGGCATCTGCGGCGTCTTCAGGGACTCGCGCAGCGGCGCGTCAGGGTCAGTGATCTCGGCATTGCCGGTCGAGACGAAGGCGGTATAGCCGCTTTCCGGGTCGCGCAGCATCTCGCGGGCGTATTGCTCGAACTCCGTCACGTAGAACTGGTAGTTGGTGAACAGCACATGGGTCTGGAAATGCTCAGGATCCGTGGCCGTGTAATGCGCCAGCCGTGCGAGGGAGTAATCGACCCGCTGCGCGGTGAAGGGCGCCAGCGGGCGGACGTCATCCTCGGGCACATAGGTGCCGTTGACGATATCGTCATTGGTCGTCGACAGATCCGGTACGTCAAAGACATCGCGCAGGGTGAAATCGGCGGCCCCCTCCTGCGGCACGTTCAGCGCGTTGTCGCCGGACATGGCGAAATGCACCGGGATCGGCGTGGTCGAAGGGCCGACAATCACCGGCTGGTCGTGGTTTTCGATCAACAGGCCGATTTGCTGGATCAGGTAGTTCCGAAACAGATCGGGCCGGGTGATCGTCGCGGCAAAGGTGCCGGGAGAGGAGACATGCCCGAAAGACAGCCGCGTATCCACATGCGCATATGAGGAGGTGCGAAACCGCAGCTCAGGGTAAAAGGCGCGGACGCGGGCATCGGGGGCCGAGCTTTCCATCGCCTTGGCAAAAGACTCCCGCAAAAAGGTGGTGGCCTGCTGATAGAGTTCGGTCAGACGGTCCACGGCAGCGGTCGCATCGCGGAAGCTTTCCGGGTTCGGGGTGTCCGGGGTCAGGATCGTTGTCATGTTTGCGGCTCTAACAAGGGTATGATTTCAAATTTCTGCACATCGACCAGCCCAAGGTCCGAGATCCGCAGTTCGGGGATCACCACAAGGGCCAAGAGCGAATGCTGCATATAGGCGTTGTTCAGCTTGCAGCCACAGTCGATCATCGCCTGAACGAGGGCTTCCGCATCGGCGGCGACCTCAGCGGCGGGGCGGTCGGACATCAGCCCGGCGATCGGCAGGGCCACCAGCGCCAGCTCCTCGCCTTCGCGGAAGATGGTGATGCCACCACCCACTTCGCGCAGCCGGTTGGCGGCCAGCGCCATCTGCTCGGCATCGGTGCCCACGACGATCATGTGGTGGCTGTCATGCGCCACGGTCGAGGCCATGGCCATGCGCCCCTCGTAGCCGAAGCCCGAGACGAAGGCATTGGTCACCGTGCCGGTGGCGCGGTGGCGCTCGACCAGCGCGATCTGGCAGACCTCGCCGGTGCCCTGCACGCGGCCTTCGGTCACCGGCAGTTCGAACTTCAGCGCCCGTGTCGGGGCTTGGTTCTCGACCACGCCGATGACATTGGCGGTGACGGCATTGGCGCCCTCGGGGGCGGGGATGTCAAAGTCCGCCGCCGCGAGGTCGCGCGCCATGTTCACGGTATTGCGCGCGCTGCCGGGCCAGTCGAAATGCGGGCAGTCGACAAGGCAGTCGCCGCTTTCGGCTACGACCTCGCCGCGGGCGATCACCATCTCGACCGGGAAAGAGACAAGGTCCGAGGTTAGGATCACGTCGGCGCGGCGTCCCGGGGTGAGCGAGCCGATCTCGCGTTCCAATCCGAAATGCGTGGCGGTGTTGAGCGTTGCCATCTGCAGCGCCACCAGCGGGTCGCAGCCGCAGTCGATGGCATGGCGCAGCACGCGGTTCATGTGGCCGTCATTGGTGATCGTACCCGAATGGCTGTCGTCCGTGCACAGGATCATGTTGCGCGGATCGAGCCCCTTTTCGGTGATCGCGGTAATCTGCGTCTTCACGTCGTACCACGCGGAGCCGAGCCGGATCATCGAGCGCATGCCCTGCCGCATCCGCGCCACGGCGTCAGCCTCGCAGGTGCCCTCGTGATCGTCCGCCGGACCACCGGCCACATAGGCGGCGAAGGCGGGGCCGAGGTCGGGGGAGGCGTAATGCCCGCCCACGGTCTTGTTCGCGCGTTGCGTGGCGGCGATCTCGGCCAGCATCTGCGGATCGGCGTTGCTGACGCCCGGAAAGTTCATCATCTCGCCCAGACCCACGATGCCGGGCCATGTCATCGCCTCGGCCACGTCCTCGGCGGTGATCTCAAAGCCCGTGGTCTCAAGCCCCGGGGCGGAGGGCGCGCAGGAGGGCATCTGCGTGAAGATGTTAATGGGCTGCATCAGCGCCTCGTCATGCATCATGCGCACGCCGTCGAGACCCAGCACATTGGCGATCTCATGCGGGTCGGTGAAGGCCGAGGTGGTGCCATGCGGGATCACGGCGCGGGCGAACTCGGCGGGGGTGAGCATGGTGCTTTCGATATGCATATGCCCGTCGCAAAGGCCGGGCGCCATGTAGCGGCCCTTGGCCTCGATGATATGGGTATCATCGCCGCGGCAATGGCTGGCATCAGGCCCGACGAAGGCGATGCGCCCGGCGGCGATCGCGATGTCATGGTCGGGCAGGCATTCGCGGGTGTGCACATTGACCCAAATGCCGCCGGTGATGATCGTGTCGGCCGCGCGCCGTCCGGCGGCGACCTCGACCAATTGCGCGGCCACATCGGGCCAAGAGGGGAACGTTTTATCTGTCATGTCCAAAGGTGACATAGGGCCGGGGGAGGTTCAAGCGATCACGCCATCGGAAAGGGCGCGCGATGTTGCCAGAGCGCGCCGCTTGCGGCTAACTGGCGCGCAAGACATTTACGGAACGATTATATGAATTTTCTCTTTGTGCACCAGAACATGCCCGGCCAATACCGGGAATTGATACAATGGCTGGCGCAGGCGGGCGGGCATCGCATTTATTTTCTGACCCAACGTCAAAATGCGCCGCAGCTGCCGGGGGTCGAAACCCGTGTCTACCGCCCCCATCACCGCCCCGAAGAGAAGGCCTATGGTCTCTCGCGCATTTGGGAAGAAGCCTCAGGCAATGGGTTCGGCGCCGTCAACGCCGCCCAGCAGATCGAAACGCGAGAGGGGTTTCGCCCCGACATCATCATCGGTCACGTCGGCTGGGGGGAGTTAAGTTTCTTCAAACAGCTTTGGCCGGATGTGCCGATCATCGGTTATTTCGAGTATTACTATAACATGACCGGCGGCATGGTGGGCTTTGACCCTGCCGAGAAAATCTCGGCCCATGCGCCCTACCTCAACCATGCCCGCAACATCGTGCCGCTGGCCAATATCGAAACCGTCGATCTGGGCCATTGCCCGACCTATTGGCAGCGCGATCGTTTTCCCGAGAGCTTTCACCGCAAGCTCTATGTCTGTCACGACGGCATCCGCACCGATCAGCTTTTGCCCGACCCGGATGTGAGCCTGCGTCTAGGGCGTTTGGCGCGGCCCGTGACGCGCGAGGATGAGATCATCACCTATGTCGCGCGCAATCTGGAAAAGACCCGCGGCTTTCACACGATGATGCGCGCGCTGCCGCGTATCTTGGCCGAGCGACCCAACGCGCGGGTGGTGATCGTCGGCGGCAATGAGGTCTCCTACGGCAAGCAGAGCGATCACCCCGGCGGTCTGCGCGGAGAGATGGCGGCGGAGTTGCAGGATAGGGTCGATTGGGACCGCGTGCATTTCGTGGGCAAAGTGCCCTATCCCGACTTCAAGAAGCTCGTGCAGATCAGCCGCTGTCACATCTATCTGACGATGCCCTTCGTGCTATCTTGGTCCCTGCTCGAAGCCATGTCGATGCAGGCCACGATCGTCGCCTCTGACGTGGCCCCGGTGCGCGAGGCCGTGACCCATGGTGAAACCGGCCTGCTGGTGGATTTCTTCGATCCCGATGCGCTGGCAGCGCAGGTGGTAGAGGTGCTCGCCCATCCGCATGATCACGCCCATCTCGGCCCGGCGGCGCGGGCTCATGTGGTTGAGAATTACGATTTCCTGACCCGCTGCCTGCCCGAACACCTTGCGCAGATCAACGCATTGGTGCCCGAGGGCAAGCGGATCGGCTAGGGTCAGTTGCTGAGGTTTCCGGCGGTATTCACCAGCCCGAAGACCGAACCGACAAGGCCCAGAATGGTGCGGGTGTCCGACAGCGGGCTTTCCGTCGCGAGCACCAGATCGCCGGATTGAATGTGGAAATTCCGCGCCGAGAACAGCCCGTCGGATGTGGTCAGATCCAGCGTGAACACCACCCGCGTGCGGCGCGGGCCGCGCACGCCCGCACTCACCGCGCTGGCAGGGTATTCGCGCAGGATCAGGATGCCTTCGGGATCGGCGCGGGATTCGTTCACCCCGCCGATGATCGCCAATGCATCCAGCGCCGAGACTTCGTCGCGGTTGAAGGGAAACTGTGCCTCGCGCCCGGCGGCACCCAGCGACAGGAAGTAGCGGCGGTCATCTTCGATGATCAGCTTGTCGCCCCCGATCAGCCGGGTGTCGAGGCTTGGGTTCTCATAAAGCCGGTCGATCGAGGTGGTATAGATATTGGCGCCGCGCAGCAGTTTGACCTGCGGGTTTTCGATACTGGAGAGCACGCCGCCGCCAGCTGAGATTGCAGCGAGAACGGTGAAGTTGTTGTCCGGCATCAGGATGTTGCCGGGCTTGTTGACCCCGCCCACGAGGTCCACCGAATTGCCGCGCCCTTCGGTCATTGCCAGTTGTACCTGTGCGGAGGGCACGATCCCCTCAAGCTGCCGTTGAAGCAATTGACGGGCCGAATCTGGCGTGCGGCCAGAGACTTTGATCTTGCCGATATAGGGCATGAAGATGGTCCCGCTTTCCGAGACGCGAATGCCGGGCAGGGTGGCGACTTGCTGAGCCGGGGAAGTCAGCAACGAGTTATCGCCGCTGTCCCAGACCAAGAGGTCCAGCCGATCGCCGGGGCGGATGACTTGGGCATTTGACCCCCGGCTGGCGCCGATCCAACTATGGCGCTTACTATCGGTTCGGGGCCAATGGGCAACATGGGGCAGAAAGGCATGGGTCACCGGATAGACAGCGATATCCGCATCCGGAGTCTCCGCCGCCCGTATCACCTCTTTCTGAATGGCGGCACCGCGCGGAAGGCTCGCGCAGGCGGCAAGAGAGGATGCCAGCAGGATCGAGAGGAACAGCTTGCTGAGGTGCTTCATAAGATGCGCATCGCTTCCGAATGTTTTACCGGCAAACCGGGGTATTTGATCAATGTCTAATGTAAAATAACGGGTCTCGCAGAATGCTGCCTGCGCGGCCTATGATTACAATTCTAATTCGACAGGATAATGACTGAACTTATGGCGTCAATGATTTCAATGGGCAATGCGGCTTCGGGCAGGGGGGTGGCATCTGGCGATGTGCTTTTGCTAGGTGCGACGGGGCGGCTGGGCGGCATGCTGCGCCGTCATTGGCCAGAGCCGGAGGCGCTGCGCAGCCAGTCGCGAGAACCGCGGCTTGGCTTTTATGATTTCAAGCTACCGAATGCGGAAGAGCGCCCAAGCGACGCGGCCCTCGCAGCCGCACGGGGGGCAAGGGCGATCATCTCTTTGGCGGGTGTGAAGCCAGCCCGCGCTGGGGCTGGGGGTGCTGCCTTGGAAGATAACGCGACCCTCGCCTTAGCGGCGTTGAAACTGGCAGAGGCGGCGGGGGGGCCGCGGCTTCTGGTCGCCTCATCGGCGGCGGTTTACGGTGCAGAGGATGGCCCGCTACGAGAAGAGCTGTCCTGTGCCCCGCTGTCGGATTACGGCAGGCAGAAGCTTGCGATGGAACAGGCGGTGCAAGAGGCGAGCGGCGGGACCGCAGTCACCGCGCTGCGGATCGGCAACGTAGCGGGGGCAGATGCGATCCTCGGCGGCTGGCGACCGGGCATGCAGATTGATCGCTTCCCCGATGGCCGCACGCCAAGCCGCAGTTACATCGGGCCGGTGACCTTGGCGCGGGTGCTTCACGCGCTTTGCCGAGCAGACAAACTGCCGCCCATTCTGAACATCGCGGCCCCCGGCGCGGTGGAAATGGGCGCGTTGCTGGATGCGGCGGGGCTATCGTGGCAGCCCAAACCCGCCCCTGCCGCTGCCATTCCCGAGGTGCGGCTGGATACGAATGCACTTGAACGCCACGTCACTTTCACGCCAGAAACTCAAACGCCAGCCGGTTTGGTGCATGAATGGCAGCAGGATGTGAACAAACGATGAAGACCCATCAATGACTTGGCGCAAGCGCATTTTCGATCTGTTCTTCGCCAGCCTTCTCGTCGTCATCTTGGGGCCGATCCTGCTGGGCTTGCTGGTCTGGTTGCTGGTCAAAGAGGGGCGGCCACTTTTCCATGTGGCCGAGCGGATGAAAACGCCGGAAGAGAGTTTCAAGCTCTGGAAACTGCGCACGATGACCGTGGCCGAAGAGGATCAGGGCGTGTCGGGCGGCAACAAGGCCGCGCGGATCACCCCCACGGGCGCATGGCTCAGGGCGCGGCGCTTGGATGAGTTTCCCCAGCTGTGGAACATCCTGCGCGGTGATCTGAGCTTTGTCGGCCCCCGCCCGCCGCTGCGTGAATATGTGGAGCGTTTTCCCGAGGTCTATGCCGAAGTCCTCAAATCCCGGCCCGGCGTGACCGGTCTGGCCACGATCCGGTTTCACAAACATGAAGAACGGCTGCTGTCACGCTGCGAAACCGCAGCAGAGACCGATCGTGTCTATTGTCGCACCTGCGTCCCGCGCAAGGCGCAGCTTGATCTGATCTATCAGCGCCATCAAAGCATATGCTACGACTTTGATCTGGTGTTTCAAACCATTAGCAACCTCTTTCGCAGCAGTTAATGTTGGTGGTTGTCAGCAGAGTGTTGATGGGCAAATTAGTTAAGAATTGGTGTTCTTCACAAAATCATGGCATTATTCGCTGAAAATTTAAGCGAATGCAGATTCGAATGGTGATACATTTAGCGCTATTTACTGTTTTTGCGCTTCTTGGCGCTCTCGAAAAGCTCCATGGACAAAAGAGAGCTACTAATAGGTTTCGGCCGCGCTGCGGCTAATATACTCGTAAGCAGGAGACGGCGCATGCTGAGCATTATCAAGTCGCTGACCAAGCGGCAAAAGCGCGTAATCATGCTGACGCTTGACTCCTGCCTGATCCTGTTAGCTGCCATCATCGCTCTGGCGGTGCGCGGGCTACCTGAACCCTTCGTCGATGCCTTGTTGAATTATGCCCTCACGCTACCCATTACCCTGATTGTCGGTATCATCGTGTCGATCCGCTTGGGGGTTTGCACAACACAACTCAACGCCTATGAGACCGCAGCGGTCGGAAGCACCGCAATACTCGGGACTATCCTTGCGGCCGTATCTCTGCTGGGCGCGACCCTTCTGGGACTGGATTTCCCAATCGGCGTACATGTGATGTTCGGGGCGATCTTTTTCTCTCTGGTGGTGCTGTCGCGGGTCATCTTGTTGCATATCGTGTTGCAAATCTACCGGACGGGCGACGCGCGGTGCCGCGTTTTGATCTACGGCGCAGGCACCACGGGGACGCAACTGGTTTCGGCCCTGCGCGGCCATGAAACGATCGAACCGATTGCTTTTGTTGATGACAATATCGCACTTCAGGGGCTCAACGTCTCGAAGCTGCCGGTCTATTCCCCAGGGGGCATCGCTGAACTTACCGTCGAAAAGCAGATCGACCGCGTGTTGCTTGCCGTGCCTTCGCTCAGCACTCCCAAACAGGCCCAGATCGCCCGGCGGTTGGAGAAGCTAGGTCTTGAGGTGCAGACCCTCCCCTCCTTCGCGCAGCTGATCGGCGAAGAGGCTTTGGTCGACAAGCTCTCCCCCGTCTCTCCGAGCCGCTTTTTGAACCGGGATGAGGTGACCCCTTTGATCAACGAAGGGGGCGAGAGCTATGCGGGTAAAGTGGTTTTCGTCTCGGGTGCAGGGGGCTCCATCGGGTCGGAACTGTGCCGCCAAGTGTTGCTTTGTCGGCCCACCAAACTGGTGCTTTTCGAGTTGAGCGAACTGGCCCTCTATAACGCCGACATGGAGATCCGCCAGTTGGCCGAGGGCAGCGATATCGAAATCGTCTCGGTCTTGGGAACGGTGACGGATACCCGGCAGCTGCGCAAAGTGCTGTCGCAACACGGGGTCAATGTGGTCCTTCATGCCGCGGCCTATAAACATGTGCCCTTGGTCGAGGCGAACCCGCTGTCGGGGCTGGTGAACAATGTCCTCGGCACCCATGCTTTGGCCGAACAAGCTGCCCGGGCGGGGGTGGAGCGTTTCATCCTCGTATCCACCGACAAGGCCGTGCGCCCGACCAATATCATGGGCGGGTCCAAGCGTCTTGCCGAACTCGTCATTCAGGATATGGCGCGCAAATATGGCGGTCCGGGCGGTGTCATCTTCTCCATGGTCCGCTTCGGCAATGTCCTGGGGTCCTCCGGGTCGGTCGTGCCACTGTTCCAAGAGCAGGTCAGCCGCGGAGGCCCGTTGACGGTGACGGACCGCGGGGTGGCGCGCTACTTCATGACGGTCGAAGAGGCGGTGCGCTTGGTCCTACAGGCCGGATCGCTGGCCCAAGGGGGTGAGGTCTTTGTTCTGGATATGGGCAAACCCGTGCCGATCCTCAAACTGGCCCGGCAGGTGATCGAGACCGCCGGCTACACCGTGCGGGACGAAGACAACCCGGATGGCGATATCGAGATTGAGATCACCGGTCTGCGCCCCGGCGAAAAGATGACCGAAGAGCTCACGTTGAGCGGTCTGCTGATCAATACGGCCCATCCCAAAATCTATTCCGCGCGGGAAAACGGGCTGCACGAACTCGAAATCGCCTCTGCCCTGCGAGACCTGCGCGAAGCGCTTGTCGCCAATGACGAGGCGCTGGCGCGTCAGGTGGTCTACCGCTGGGTCGAAGGGTTCGCCCCGCCTGAGGCGTTGCGAAGGTCCTCATAGCGAAGTGCATGGTAGGCTCTAATGATCGCAGCGGATCGACCTTCTGAAAGAGTAAATCCACCGCTTGCCGCTTGTGATTGCGGCCCAAGCGGGCCACTTTGGCGGTATGGATAAAACGCTTCTTTCCCTCGGCCATGGCTATAGCGCGCGGGCCTTGGCTGCTCGGTTGCTCCCGCAGGGCTGGCGCATCATTGGCACGACCCGTAGCCGCGAAAAATTGGATGAGATTGCCGCCACGGGGGTGGAGCCGATGCTTTGGCCCGGCAGCGATCTGTCTTCGCTTTTGCAAGAGGTGCCCAACCTGTTGGTCTCTGCCGGGCCGGGGCCGGAGGGGGATCCGGTTCTGCTGGATCTGCAGGATGAAATCACCGCAGCGGCCCCCCATTTGCGGTGGGTCGGCTATCTGTCGACCACCGGTGTTTACGGCGACCATGGGGGCGATTGGGTGGATGAAACGACACCGCTCACCCCCTCCACCCGGCGCGGCGCGGCGCGGGTGCAGGCCGAGGCGGCATGGGGCGCGATCCCCGGCCTGCCGCTGCATATCTTCCGGCTCGCGGGCATCTACGGCCCCGGGCGGGGGCCATTCGCCAAGGTGCGCAAAGGCACGGCGCGGCGCATCATCAAGCCCGGGCAGGTCTTTTCGCGTATTCATGTGGAGGATATCGCCCAAGCCTTGGACCTGTCGCTGGCCAAGCCGCAGCCGGGGGCGATCTATAACCTCTGCGATGATGATCCCGCCCCGCCGCAGGATGTGATCGGCCATGCTGCCGCGCTTTTGGGCCTGCCCTTGCCCCCGGCCGTGGACTTCGACAAGGCCGAGATGACCCCCATGGCCCGCAGCTTTTACGCGGAGAGCAAGAAGGTCCGGAACGATCACGCCAAGGCGGCGTTGGGCTGGCAACCGATCTATCCCGATTACCGCTCTGGTCTGGCCGCGCTGCTGGAGGCAGAAGACTGAATCCGAGGCACCGCCAGAGGCACTGAATGCGTCAAGACGAACACACGTTGGCCCATTTGCTAGATAGCATGGAGCGCGCGGCAGAGAAGGAGGCGGTGTCGATCAACGACGTGCTGCATGAGATCGGGGACCGTTCGATCACCCCTCTGATCCTGATCGTCGCCTTGCTCCTGGTCTCACCCCTGTCGGGCATTCCCGGCGTTTCGACCCTTGCGGCGGTGACGATCATCCTGCTGGCCGTGCAGGCGGTGACCGGGCGGCGCAGGCTATGGATGCCGCAATTTTTGTTGCGGCGCGAGGTGGCAGGCCATCGGTTGAGCGGCTGCGTGCGCTTTCTGCGCCGCCCTTGCGCCTTCGTCGACGGGCGTTGCAAGCCGCGCCTTCAGTTTCTCACCACCGGGCCGATGCGGTTCATCACACTGGTGGTGGTCACGATTATTCCGCTCGGCTGGCCCTTTATGGAGGTGCTGCCGATGATGTCATCGCTGGGGGCGGGCACCGTTGCCCTCTTGGTGTTTGGGCTGTTCACGCGCGACGGGCTTTTCGTGCTTTTGGGCTATGTCTGTGTGGTGATCACCTTGGTCGCGGGCGGCCTGCTGGTGCTGACCGCCGCCAGTTAGGCGCGCTGCGCGTCCAAGTCGCCGATCCCCAGCACTTCGAGCACCTTGGCAGCGATCTGTTCGGCGGTCATCCCCGCCACGGCATACATATCCGCCGGGCTGGCCTGATCGATGAAGGTATCGGGCAGCACCATGGAGCGGAACTTGAGCCCCTTGTCGAATACCGCCTCATCCGCCAGCAGCTGTGCAACATGGCTGCCAAAACCACCCACGGCGCCCTCTTCGATGGTGATCAGCGCCTCGTGGTCATGGGCGAGCTGGAGGATCATCTCACGGTCCAGCGGCTTGGCGAAACGGGCATCGGCGATGGTGGGGGTGATGCCCTTGGCCCGAAGCTGTTCGGCGGCCTTCTCGACCTCTTCCAAACGCGTGCCGAAGGACAAAAGCGCGACCTTGCTGCCCTCTTGGATCATCCGGCCCTTGCCGATTTCCAGCGGGGTGCCGCGCTCTGGCATCTCGACCCCGCGCCCTTCGCCGCGCGGATAGCGGAAGGCGATGGGGCCGTCGTCATGGGCGGCGGCTGTGGCGACCATATGGCGCAACTCGGCCTCATCGGCGGCGGCCATGACCACGAAACCGGGCAGATTGGCAAGGAAGGCCACGTCGAAGGCGCCCGCATGGGTCGGCCCGTCGGCGCCCACGAGCCCCGCGCGGTCGACGGCGAAACGCACCGGCAGGCGCTGGATTGCGACATCATGCACGACTTGGTCGTAGCCGCGTTGCAAAAAGGTGGAATACATCGCGCAGAAGGGTTTCATCCCCGCCGCGGCGAGGCCCGCGCAGAAGGTCACGCCGTGTTGCTCGGCAATGCCCACATCGAAACAGCGGCTGGGATAGCGTTCGGCGAAAAGGTCGAGGCCGGTGCCATCGGGCATGGCGGCGGTCACGGCGCAGATCTTGTCGTCCTCGGCGGCCTCGGCCAGCAGGCTGTCGGCGAAAACGCGGGTGTAGCTCGGTGCGTTGGAGGGGGCTTTCTTTTGCTCGCCCGTCACCACGTTGAACTTGGCCGTGGCATGGCCGCGATCCCGCGCGGCTTCGGCGGGGCCATAGCCCTTGCCCTTTTGCGTCTGGATGTGGATCAGGATCGGCCCGGTCGCGCGTTGATGGACGGTGCGCAGCACTGGCAGCAACTGGTCCATGTCATGCCCGTTGATCGGCCCGAGGTAGGAAAACCCGAGGTTCTCAAACAGCGTGCCGCCCACGGCCATGCCTTTGAGCATATCCTTGGCCCGTTTGGCGCCCTCGCGGAAGGGCTCGGGCAGCAGGCTCACCGCGCCTTTGGCGGCGGCTTTGAAGTTCTGAAACGGCGCTTCGGCGTAGAGGCGGCTCAGGTAGCTCGACATCGCGCCGACGGGCGGGGCGATGGACATCTCGTTGTCGTTGAGGATGACGATCAGGCGTTTCTTTAGGTCGCCCGCGTTGTTGAGCGCCTCATAGGCCATGCCCGCGCTCATCGCGCCATCGCCGATCACGGCGATCGCGTCGCCCAGTCCTTCGGGGATCACACCGCCCAGATCGCGGCCCACGGCGAAGCCGAGCGCTGCCGAGATCGAGGTCGAGCTATGTGCCGCGCCAAAGGGATCGTAGGGGGACTCGCTGCGTTTGGTGAAACCCGAGAGCCCGTCCTTCATGCGCAGGCTGCGGATGCGGTCGCGGCGTTCGGTCAGGATCTTATGCGGGTAGCATTGGTGACTGACGTCCCAGATGATCTTGTCGCGCGGCGTGTCGAAAACCGCGTGCAGCGCTACGGTTAGTTCCACCACGCCAAGCCCCGCGCCAAGATGCCCGCCGGTTTCCGACACGGCCGAGATCGTCTCGGCCCGCAATTCGCGCGCGACTTGGGTCAGTTCGGCATCGGACAGGTGTTTCAGGTCCGCAGGGCGGGTGACCTGATCAAGCAGGGGTGTGGCGGGTTTGTCACTCATCGGGGCCTCTCTGGTGCCGCATTGGCGCATGTGCCGCCCGGCTAGCTGTCGCGGGCAATAACGAAGGCGGCAGCGGCTCGCAAGCTCTGCGCCTCTGGTCCATATTCAGATAGGGCGTCGCAGGCCATGTCCACCAATTCGGCGGCGCGGGTCTTGGCTCCGGCCAGCCCAAGGTGGGACACGAAAGTGGCCTTGCCTGCTGCGTCGTCCTTGCCGACCGCCTTGCCCACCGTTTCGGCGTCGCCTTCGACATCGAGGATGTCATCGGCGATCTGAAAGGCGAGGCCGAGGTGTTTGGCGTAAGCGCCGAGGGCGGTGGCATCGGCACCGGCCATCCGTGGCCCGGCCATGGCGGACCATTCGATCAAGGCGCCGGTCTTGCCCGCCTGAAGCGCCGTGATCTCGGCCAGCGACAGCGGTGCGGGGGCGGTTTCGGCGGCGATATCCAGCGCTTGCCCCCCGACCATGCCGCCGACGCCTGCCGCTTGGGCGAGGCTGGTCATCAGGGTCAGACGCGCCTCCGCCGGGCAGGGTGCTTGGCCGAGCAGTTCAAAGGCCAGCGTTTGCAACGCGTCACCGGCCAGAACGGCGGTGGCCTCATCCCATTTGCGGTGCACCGTGGGCTGGCCCCGGCGCAGATCGTCGTCATCCATGCAGGGCAGATCGTCATGCACCAGCGAATAGGCGTGCAGCGCTTCGATGGCTGCCGCCGCAGGGGCGGCCATGCCGGGGGCGATGCCATGCAGCCGGGCGGATTCGATCACCAGAAAGCCGCGCAGCCCCTTGCCGCCGCTACAGGCATAGCGCATCGCCTCGGCCACGGGGCCGTCATAGGCGCCGAGCGCGGCGTCGATCTGCGCTTGCGACAGATCGCGGGCATGGGCGAGCGCCTCTGCCAAAGGGCGGGGGGTGGTCTCTTGCATGTGGGCGGTCAAAGCCCTTCGACGGGTTTCAGCCCATTCGGGTTGCCATCGCCATCGAGCGTGATCGCGGCGACCTTCTCTTCGGCTTCTTTCAGCTTGGTCTCGCAGCGCGCCTTCAGCTTGGCCCCGCGTTCGTAAAGCGCGATGCTTTCGTCCAATGCGACATTGCCGTTTTCAAGCTGGCCCAAGACTTTCTCAAGCTCAGCCATGGCGGTCTCAAAGTTCATCTCTTCTACGGGTGTGTCGGACATTGCGCGCCTCGTTTTCGGAATTTCGCGCGACAATAGAACTTCGCGCCGCGCATTGCCAGCGGGCTTGCGTGATGAATTTCACCGGCCCGTTTCGGCAGGCGGGGCGGGGTCAGTCCGGGGCCAGCATATAGCCCGCGCCGCGCACGGTTTGCAGGTATTGCGGCTGTTTCGGATCGCTCTCGATCTTGCGGCGCAGGCGGGTGATTTGAACATCGACCGCGCGTTCCTGCGCTTGCCCCCGGTCGCGGCCCAGTTCCTCGACCAATTTGGCACGGCTGAGCGCGACACCGGGCTGGGCGGCGAAGATCTTCATCAGCTGCACCTCGGTCGCGGTGAGGCGCACCAGATCGTCGCCCTGCCACATCTCGCCCCGCTCCATGTCATAGCGGATCACGCCGAGCGACAGCACTTTCGGCGCGGCATCGGCGGCGGAGGTGTCGGGCATTCGGCGCAGGATGGCGTTGATGCGCAGCAGCAGTTCTTTCGGCTCAAAGGGTTTGGGCAGGTAGTCATCCGCCCCGGCCTCCAGCCCTTCGATGCGGTTGTCGGTCTCGCCCTTGGCGGTCAGCAACAGGATCGGCGTTTGCAGGGTTTCGCGCAAAGCGCGGGTCAGGGCCATGCCGTCTTCGCCGGGCATCATCACGTCAAGCACGATGAGGTCGAATTCCAGCCCCGCCAGCACCCGCCGCGCATGGGCCGCATCGCGGGCCGTGCTGACCAGAAAGCCGTTCCGCATCAGGAATTTCTTCAACAGGCTGCGGATCCGCTCATCGTCATCGACGACCAGCAGGTGCGGGTCGAGATCGTTCATGGGGCGCTTTCGCGCAGCCGGTCAAAGCTCTGGCGCATTTCGGGGTCCATCATGGCCTCCAATACCGTTCTGAAACCGGCCACGGCTTCGGGTCCGGCAGTGCGAAAGGCCAGACGCATTCGCGCGCGCTGCGCGTCCGATAGCTCCTGTTCCAGTTTGCGACCCTCGTCGGTCAGGAACAGATGCCGCTCGCGCTTGTCATTGCGGCCAACCTTGCTCTGCACCAGACCATCGGCGATCAGCGTGCGCAAGACACGGTTGAGCGATTGTTTCGTGACCCCGAGGATATTGAGCAGGTTGTTCACCGTCGTACCGGGGGCACGGTTGATAAAGTGGATGGCGCGGTGATGCGCGCGGCCATAGGCCATATCCGCCAGAATTCGGTCAGGATCGGCGGTGAAACCGCGATAGGCAAAGAACATCGCCTCGATCCCCTGCCGCAGTTGTTCGTCCGTCAAAAACAGCAGGCTGTCGCCGCTGCTAGGGGCCATCATGCGCCCGTCAGCCATAGTGTGTCTCATTCTCTCTCGGGCCTGTTGGGGATCAGTTTACGTCAGCGTTGTTGACATTCCAATAGTGAAAGGCTATCGAATCTCGTGTTTTGCGCAATTAAATGTCTGCATCTGCCGATTGTTGCGCAATTTTTGAAAAGATAGCGCGTCATTTGGAGGGGAAACACCATGGCAGGCGGATATGACAACCGGGATGGGCACATCTGGATGGATGGCGAAATGGTGGATTGGCGCGAGGCCAATGTCCACATCCTGACCCATGCGATGCACTATGCGTCTTCGGTGTTTGAGGGCGAGCGCGCCTATAACGGCAAAATCTTCAAAAGCCGCGAGCATTCCGAACGGCTCAAGCGCTCGGCTGAGATGATCGACTTCGAAATCCCCTACACCATTGATGAGATCGAAGCTGCCAAGGCCGAAGTCCTCGCCGCCTCTGGTCTGCAAGACGCCTATGTGCGTGCGGTCGCTTGGCGTGGTGTGGGCGAAGACATGGGTGTCGCCTCGGCCCGCAACCCGGTCCGCATGGCCATCGCGGCTTGGGAATGGGGTGCCTATTACGGTGACGCCAAGATGAAGGGCGCCAAGCTCGACATCTCCAAATGGAAGCGCCCCTCGCCCGAGACGATCCCGAGCCATGCCAAAGCGGCGGGCCTCTATATGATCTGCACCATGTCCAAACATGCGGCCGAGGCGAAGGGCTGCTCGGACGCGATGATGTATGACTACCGCGGCTATGTGGCCGAGGCGACAGGTGCGAATATCTTCTTCGTCAAGGATGGCGAAGTGCACACGCCGACGCCCGATTGCTTCCTCAACGGCATCACCCGGCAGACCGTGATCGACATGCTGCGCGAGAAGAACATCAAGGTCCACGAGCGCCACATCATGCCCGAGGAACTGGAAGGTTTCGAGCAGTGCTGGCTCACTGGCACCGCCGCCGAAGTGACCCCGGTGGGGCAGATCGGCGACTGGAACTTTGAGGTCGGCGCGCTGACGCGTGAGATCGCCTTGGACTATGAAAAGCTGGTGCGCAGCTAAACGCTGCCGCTGAACTTTGCCAAAGTCACGCCGCCGTCCTGCAAACCCTTGCGGACGGCGGTTGCGATTTGAACGGCCTCTGCGGTGTCGCCATGCAGGCAGATCGTGTCAATCCGGGTGGGGATGTGCTTGCCGCTCTCGGTGATGATCGCGCCTGCCTTGACCATCTCCACCATCCGCGCCGCTGCCGCTTCCGCATCATGGATCACCGCGCCGGGCTTGCTGCGGTCGACCAGCGTCGCATCGTCGTTATAAGCGCGGTCGGCGAAAATCTCCCCGGCCCATTTGCAGCCCAAGGAGCGCACCGCCGCCTCCTGCGCCGTGGCGGCCAGCACCATGACGATGAGGTCGGGCGCCACGCTCAGCGCCGCCTCATAGAGGTCGCGGGCGAGCGCCTCGTCCTCAGATGCCATATTCGCCAGCGCCCCGTGCAGCTTCAGGTGGCGTACCTCAGCGCCGACGCTCCGGGCCATGCCGACGCTCGCGGCGACCTGATAGCGGATCTGGTTCTGCAAGGTGCCGCGCGGCACCGAGAGGCGGTTGCGGCCAAAACCGGCGAGGTCCATGAAACCCGGATGCGCGCCGATGCCGACGCCGTTTTCATGCGCCATGCGCATCGTCGCGGCCATGACGTCGGCGTCGCCCGCATGCCCGCCACAGGCGATATTGGCCGAGGTCACGACGCGCAGAAGCGCCGCGTCGTCGCCCATTTTCCAAGGGCCAAAGCTTTCGCCCATGTCGGCGTTGAGATCGACGGTGGTCATGTCTGCTCCTTCTCGAATGGGTCGGCAGTGGCCGAAACCACGCCGGAGATCAGTTGATAGCCCAAAAGGTCACGGATGCGCGCCGGATCGCGCAAAAGCGGCTGGCGGCGCTTGGGCAAGGCAGCAAGGTCGGCGCGGTGGCGCGTCTCGGCGGCCAGCGCTTCGTCGAGGTGGACGAACTCGAATTGCAGCGCAGCACCCGGCTGCGCCTGCGCGACGATCGGCAGGTCGCAGGGGATCACCGTGCCGATGCGGGGGTAGCCGCCGGTGGTCTGGCATTCGCACATCAGCACGAAGGGCGCGCCGTCGCCGGTGATCTGGATGTCGCCGGGGGTGATGACCTCCGACACGATGGTCAGCTGCCCGCCGGTGGCGAAACCTTCGCCGTTATGATCCATCCGTGCGCCCATCCGGTTGGCGCGCGGATCACGGCGAAAGGTGGTTTCGGTGAACCGCTGGCGGGTTGCCTCGTCGAAGGCATCGGTCTGCATGGAGGCGACGATGCGCACACGCTCGGCGCCAAAGCGGCTGTCGCGGGGCAGGGTGAGGTTCGCCTCACCGCCCTTATCGACCCCCAGCGGCAGAGCCTCACCACTTTGCAGCAGCGCGCCAATGCCAGCGGCCAGATGGCTGGCGCGCGCGTTCATCACTGGCGCTACTTCAAACCCGCCACCGACATGGAGGTAGCCATAGGCCCCGTCCCGCGCGCCGCCGATGGTCAGCTTCGCCCCGGCGGGCAGGAGGTGGCTGGCGTTCCAGGCGACCGGCTCGCCGTCGATGCTCACCTGCATCTGCGCCCCGGTCAGGGCGATGCGGGTGTCCTGATCGACCTCGAAACTGCCGCCGCTGCCGGCCATCTCCAGAGCCGCGCTGTTCGGATCTTGCCCCAGCAGGGCGGCCCCTTCGTGCAGGGCGGTCGGGTCCGCCGCGCCGCCATGGGTCAGGCCAAGGGCGCGGTAGCCGGGGCGGCCAAGGTCTTGAACCGTCATGGCCGGGCCAGCTTGGAGGATGGTCAGCGTGCCGCTCATGTCAGCGCCTCCCGCTCGGCACCGCCGGTGGGGTCGTCGGCGATGCGGTCGAACTCTTGCCGGGGGATGGATGGGAAGATCAGCTCATCGCCCGGCGACAGCGGAAAGGGCATGTCGCTGCCCGGGCGGAAGGTGCGAAAAGCCGTCTGGCCGATGTGCCGCCAGCCGGTGGGGGAGGCATTGGTGAAGATGATCAGCTGCCGAATGGCCACGACGAGCGACCCCGGTGGCACCGATTTCGTCAGCCCCTGCTGGCGCGGAATGTCCCAATGCGGGGGCAGTTCGCCCATGTAGGGCTGGCCGGGGGCGAAGCCGATGGTCAGCACCCGCACCCGCGCCTGCGACAGTTCCGCAATGGCCGCGTCGGGGTCGAGGCCCGCGGCCTCGGCGGCCTCCTCCAACTGGGGGGCCAGATCGGTGCCATAGACCGTGGGCACATGCCACAGGCTGCGCCCGGCGGGGAGGGCTTCGGCGAACCAGTCGCGGGTTTCGAGCAGGTCGCGCAGACGGTCGGTCATCGTGGTGATGGCCTCTTGGGAGACCTCGAATTGCACGAAGGTCGACACCAGCGAGGTGCTCGTCTCACTCACCTCGGGCCAGTCCTGTTCCTCTACCGCCGCGCGAAAGGCGAGGGCGGCGCGGTTGGCGGGTTCGGACATCTTCTCGGCAAAGGTGACCAATAGGCCGGAGAGGCCGACGCTGCGGATGCGGGGCCAGTCAGTCATTGCGGAGCATCCTTTCGTAAAGGCGCGGCAGCAGCACCGGGGTCAGATACATCGGCAGTTGCCAGCAGCCGATAAAGATCATCAGCGGCGCGATGACATCCGCAGGCAGCGCCACGAGAAACAGCGCGATATTGCGGTTGCCCGCGCCGATCGCCAGTGGTCCGGCCACGGCGCGCAGCGGGCCGCGCCGGGTCAGCAGCAATGTGCCCGCCTGCAACAGATAGCTTAGGGCGAAGGCCAGCCCCGACCAGCCCGCCACGGCCCATGGATCGCTGCGCAGCGCCGGGTTCAGCGCCGCCATCAACCCCACCACGATGACCGAGAAGGCGAGCACCGATGCGCCGTCCAGCGCCTCGGTCTGGCGCGGGGTGGGATGGGGCAGGAAGACATGGCGCAGGGCAAAGCCCAGCCCAGTTGCGCCAAGGATCACGGCCAAGAGCCGCAGGGCGGCGAGGGCGATTTCCGAGGCCGGGCCGAGTTGCGGCAGGGCCGCCAGCACCGGCAGGACGGTCAGCGGAAAGGCGGCGGTGCCCAGCACCATGAGCTGCATCATCCGCCCCGCGTCGAGCCGCATCAACAGGGCGAGGTTCACGCTGCCCGTCAGCGCCGGGGCTGCAGCGGCGAGGGTCACGGCCAGTGCCGCAGGGGTCTGCCCCAGCCCGGCCAGCACGAAGCCGCCCAGCAGCAGCAGGGGCACCAGCGTCTGCAAGGCCAGCACCGAGGCCAGCCCCCAGATGAGATCGCGCACTGCACCAAGGGCCGCGCGGTGCCCGATCCTGAGCGCGGTGATCGTCAGCAGCGCCGCTACCATCTGCGGCAACCACCCGGCCAGCGCCGCCGCAAGGCCGGGCAGGGCCAGCCCCGCCAGCAGCCCGACGATCAGGCAGGCCCGCGCATGGCGCGAGGCCAGTCTCAGCATATAGCGCATGGCCCTTCACCGCTAAACCGGTGCGCTGCGCAGGTTTTCGGGCAGCCATGTGGCCACTTCGGGGAACCAGATCAGCACGAAGACCATGAAGACCATAATCGCGAACATCGGCAGCGCGGCCTTGGTGATATAGCCCATCTCGTGATTGGTCATGCCTTGCAGCACAAAGAGGTTAAAGCCAATCGGGGGGGTGATCTGCGCCATCTCGACGACCACGACCACGAAGATGCCGAACCAGATCAGATCGATGCCCGCGCTGCGGACCATCGGCTCCACCACGGCCATGGTCAGCACAACCGAGGAGATACCGTCGAGGAACATGCCCAGCACGATATAAAAGACCAAGAGCGCCATCAGAAGCTCGAAGCGCGACAGCTCCATCGCCGCGATCCCATCGGCCAGGGCGCGGGGCAGGCCGGTGAAGCCCATCGACAGTTTCAGGAAGGCCGCGCCCGCAAGGATCAGTGCGATCATGGCCGATGTGCGCATCGCCCCCATCAAGCTCTCGCGGAAGCTGTGCCAGTTCAGCGAGCCTTGAAACAGCGCCAGTGTCAGCGAGCCGATGACGCCGATGGCCGCAGCCTCGGTCGCCGTGGCAAAGCCGAGGTACATGGACCCGATCACGACCGTGATCAGCGCAAAGACCGGCAGCAGGAATCGCGAGTTCCGCAGCTTTTCGCCAAAGCTCATCCCGGTCTCTGCATCGGGGTTCCAGTCCTTCGACAGCATGCTGGTGACGGCGACATAGCCCATGAACATCAGCGCCAGCAGTAGCCCGGGCAGGACGCCCGCGAAGAAGAGTTTGGTGATGCTTTCGTTCACTGTCACGCCGTAGACGATCAGCGCCAGCGACGGCGGGATCATCAGCCCCAGCGTGGCGGCCCCCGCCAGCGTGCCGATGATCATCTTTTCAGGATAGTTGCGCGCGCGCAGTTCGGGGATCGACATCTTGCCTACGGTGGTCAGCGTCGCGGCGGAAGAGCCCGAGACGGCGGCAAAGACCGTGCAGCCGACGATATTGGTATGCACCAGCCCGCCCGGCAGTTTCGCCAGCCAAGGCGACAGCCCGCGGAACATGTCTTGCGATAGCCGCGTGCGGTAAAGGATTTCGCCCATCCAGACAAAGAGCGGCAGCGCGGTCAGCGTCCAGCTTGAGGAACTGGCCCAGATCGTGGTGATCATGGCGTCGCCCACGGGGCGGGTGGTGAAAAGCTCCATCCCGACCCAAGCCACGCCCATCAGGGCGAGCCCGACCCAGACACCGGTGCCGAGCAGGAAGAAGAGAACGATCAGAAACAGGGTAATGGCATAGATCTCGGTCATGGCGTCATTCCCCGAAGCTTTGGTCGACTAGGTCACGGGTGACGCGGTGGTCGCCCTTGAAGATGAGGTGCAAAAGATTGTCCGTCAGCGCGATGGCAAGGATGCCGCCGCCGATCACCATGACGGATTGCGGGATCCACAGCGCGGTGGCGTCTTGGTCTTGGCTGACCTCGTTGAACTTCCACGACCAGTAGACGAACCAATAGGCGTAATAGGTGAAATACCACGCGACCGCCGCCGCCACGGCGAAACACCAGATGTCCAGCAGCCGTTTCCCGCCCGCGCTCAGCGCGTTAAGCAGGATCGACACGCGGATATGCGAGCCGCGGTTGAGCGCATTGGCGAAGGCAAGGAAACTGGCACCGGCCATGGCATAGCCCGCATAGCTGGCAGCGCCCGGAAAGACATTGCCAGTCCAACGGGCGACCATCTGGGCCACGATCAAGGTAAGGATGGCCACCAGACAGAGCGCGGCAAGCGCCCCCGCCCCGGTATATAGCCCGTCCAATAGTCTGCGCAGCGCCTTCATGCGGCTCTCCCTCCGTCAAGTCATGCCCGGGCATGAGAACGGCGGCCCGGGTGACGGGCCGCCGCAGGTTTCGTGATTATTGCATCGCCTTGTAGTCGTCGACGATCGCCTGACCGTCTTCGCCCGCGGCTTCGAGCCACTCTTGCGTCATGGTCTCACCCACTTCGCGCAGGCCCGACATCAGCTCTTCGCTGGCCGGTTCCACGTTCATGCCGCCTTCGCGCAGCCCGTCATAGGTGAACTGGGTGTAATCCTTGGAGGCTTGCAGGCCACGCTCTTCGGCCTCGGTCGCGCAGGTGGTGATCGCCTCTTTGTTCGCGTCCGAGACTTCGGCCCAGACATCGGCGTTGATCATCACGTAGTTGCGCGGCAGCCATGCGTCGACTTCGTAGAAATGCGTCAGGCTCTCCCAGACCTTCTGGTCGTAGCCGGTGGCACCCGAAGAAATCATCGATTCCGCGACACCGGTGGCGAAGGCTTGGCTGACTTCGGCAGCTTCGATGGTGACGGGCGACATGCCGGTCAGTTCGGCCAGACGCGCGGTGGTGTTGTTGTAAGAGCGGAACTTCACGCCCTTCATGTCCTCGACCGAGTCGACTTCCTTCTTGAAGTAGAGCCCTTGGGGCGGCCATGGCACGTTATAAAGCAAGACGAGGTTCTGCTCTTCCAACACGGATTCAACCTTGGGCTTGGCGGCTTCCCAAAGCTGGGCGCTCGCCTCGAAAGAGGGCGCGAGGAAGGGGATGGAGTCAAAGCCGAAGACCGCGTTCTCGTTCTGGTGACCAGAGAGCAGACGCTCGCCCAGTTGGACCTGCCCGGTCTGGATCGCGCGCTTGATGTCCGCGCCAGCAAAGAGGGCGCCGCCCGGGTGCACGGTGATCTCGATCTCGCCGCCGGTCTTCTCGCCCACGCATTCGGCGAATTGCACACCGTTCTCGGAGTGGAAGTTCGAGGCCGAATAGGCCATCGGCATGTCCCATTTCTCGGCCGCGAAGGCGGGCATGGCGGTGCCCAGCGTCAGGGCGGTCATCGCCGCGCCGGCCATCAGTCTTGCTGTCAGTGTCATGTGGTTTCTCCCTTGTTGTTGCAGTCCAACGCTTGGCGTCATCCGTCGAAACGTTGGGGGTGATACGGGGTCAGATCCGTGTTTGGCGTCTGCCCCGTGATCAATCCGGCGATCAGTCGGCCCGTTTTCGGCCCGCCCGTCAACCCGATGTGATGGTGCCCGAAGGCAGTGTAGACCCGGCTCGTCCCAATCTGCCCGATGAGGGGCAGCGAGTCGCTGGGGGCGGGTCGGTGCCCCAGCCATTCGATCTCTTCCGTGGCGGTGAGATGGGGAAAGGCGGCCTTGGCCTGACGGCGCAGTAGGGCGAGCGGCGCTTTGGACGCGCCCGCTTCCAGCCCGCCGAACTCGACGATCCCGGCACAGCGCAGCCCTTCGGCCATGGGCGTGGCGACAAATTTGCCCGCCGCCATCATGGTGGGGCGCGACGGGCCGCCCTCGGCATCCTTGAAGACGATGTGGTAGCCGCGTTCGGATTCCAGCGGCACGTTGATCCCCAGTTTGCGCATGAGCGGTTTCGACCAGACACCAGTCGCCAGCAGCACGTCATCGCAGGGCAGGGGGCCTTGGTCGGTGAGGACCGAAGTGACTTCCTCGTCGGTGATCGCCACGTCCTGCACCTCGGCCTGTCGGATGGTGCCGCCCATCTTCTCGAAGGCTTTGGCCAGCGCCCGGACATAGCCGCCGGGGTCGGCGATGAAACCGTGGTCGGCCAGCCGTGCGATGCAGGTGATCTGCGGCCCATAGGCCGGGTCGAATTCCCTGACCGCGCCGCCTTCGATGATGTCCGGCTCGAAACCCGCCTCGCGGCGCAGCGCCCAAGTATAGGCTTCGGCCTCGAATGCCGCGCGGTTGGTATAGGCGAAGCAATAGTCGCTGTCGCGGACCCAATCCTCCAGCCCCAGATCGGCGCAGAGGGCTTTGTGCTGCGCCACGCTGTCACTCACGATGGGCACCAACCCGGCAGAGATGCGGCGGGTGTCGCGGTCATTGGCGTGGGCCATGTAGCGGCGCAGCCATGGCAGCAGGCGGGGCAGATAGGGCCAGCGCAGGAACAGCGGAAACTCAGGGTCGCGTAGCATCCCCGGTGATTTGCGCAGCAGGCCCGGCCCGGTCACCGGCGCGACGCCCGCCGCCGCCAGCACGCCACCGTTGCCATGCGAGGTGCCGCGCCCCGGCTCGGCCCGGTCGACGAGCGTAACCGCCGCCCCGGCGCGGCGCAGCCAGATCGCGGCAGAGACGCCGACAATCCCGGCGCCGATAACGACGACATGTTGGCTCATGGATGACGGCTTTCGATTTCGCGTTGGGTCATGGCTTGTTTCCTTTGGGGCATCTTTTACACAAAAAATCATCACGTCAACAAAATGCTGATAAAATGTCATCGTTAGGGTTTCGCTTGTCTCGCCCTGCCCGCAAAGGCACCCTGCGCCCAAACGGAGGGCATATGACAAACGAGACGGGCGCGCGGCTGGGAATCCTCATGCTGGACACGCGGTTTCCCCGCATTCTGGGGAATGTCGGCCATGGGGGCAGTTGGGATTTCCCGGTGCGCTACGCCGTGGTGCCGGGGGCCACGCCTGAAGCGATCGTGTGTGACGATATCGAGCCCTTCGTGCAGGCTTTCATCGCCGCGGGGCGCGACTTGATCGCCGAAGGCTGCACCGGCATTGCCACCACCTGCGGGTTCTTGGCGCTGATCCGGCCTCGCCTCGCCGAAGCGCTGGGCGTGCCTGTCGCAGCCTCGGCGTTGGAGCAGGCGGGGCAGATCGCCGCCTGCCTGCCGCCGGGGCAAAGGGTGGGCATCTTGACGATCTCCGCCGCCACGCTTTCGCCCGCCCATCTGCACGCGGCGGGGGTGCCCGAGGGCAGCCCGGTGGCGGGGATGGAGGGCAGCAGCTTCGCCCGGACGATCCTCGGCAATCTGCCCTACCTCGACGTGGCGCAGGCGCGGGCCGAGATGGTGCAGGCAGCGCAGCGGTTGGTGGAGGCCCACGCGGATGTCGGGGCGATCCTTTTGGAATGCACGAATATGGTGCCATATGCCCCCGACATCGCGGCGGCGACCGGGCGGCCCGTGCATTCGATCCACAGCTATCTCAACTGGTTTCACGCAGGGCTCCTGCCGCCCCGTTTCGACTAATGCGGGGCGCGGAGCCAACCGTCGGAGAAGCTGACCCGGCGCACCCCGGCCAGCGGGAGGAGGCGGTGCAGCTCTGCCTCGAAGGCCGCTTGCCGCCCCTTGCCCCAGCGAACCCCGCGTTCGGGCCAAAGCGCGGTGACGTGCAAGACGTCCAGATCGCGATGCGCCTTCATATCGACCCGTCCCACCAGCCTGTCGCCCTGTAGCAGCGGAAAGACATAATAGCCGTATTCCCGCTGCGCCTCGGGTACGAAGACCTCGATCCGGTAGTCGAAACCGAAAAGCCGGGCGGCGCGTTTGCGGTCGCGCAGCGCGGGGTCGAAGGGGCTGAGCACCCGGAGCCGTTTGGGCGGTTCGCGGGTGAGGGCGGGGTCATCGGCCCAGCCGGGGCGGATGAAAGCGGGGCGCAGGCTGCCATCGGCGGCCTCGATATCTATCTCCTCCAGCCGCCCCGCCGCCAGCTCTGCCGTGCACCATCCCCGCGCCTCGGCGGGGGAGATATGGGCCCAGAAGGCGGCCAATTCCCCTGCCGTGGCAAAACCCAAGCGCGCCAGCGCCTGATCGCAGCACCAGTCGATCGTCTGCTCTATGTCGGGGGCATGCGCCCGGTCGCGCAGCGCGGCGGGGACCACCAGCTCGGTCAGGTCATAGCGCTTGCGAAACCCCTCGCGCCCGGTCACGGCCAACGCGCCGCTGCGCCACAGATACTCCAGCGCGGTTTTCGACGGATGCCATTGCCACCAGCCGCCGCTGCTGCGCGGCTCGTCCCGGCCCACGTCAGATGAGGTGACGCTGCCCTCGGCCCGGACCTGCGCGAGCACGTTTTGCATCTGTGTTTCGAAGTCGTGCCGCTGCCAATCCTTCCAGCGGCCCAGCAGCTTGGCCGCATCGCGGGTTCGGCGCAGATGCCATTGCGGGTAGAATTCCATCGGGATGACGGCGGCGTCATGGGTCCAATGCTCAAACAGCGCCCGATCTTTTTCATAAAGCCGCTTGAGCGCAGCGGGGCGATAGCGCGGACGGCGGGCGAACAGGATAAGATCATGCGCCCGCGCCACCGTGTTGATGCTGTCGAGTTGCACAAACCCCAAGTCATGGATCAGCTTGAGCAGTGCCGCGCCCTTGGCCGGGCCCTGCGGCGGATCGGACAGCAGGTGACGCGCCAGAAACAACCGCCGCGCGGCGGCATTGCCGAGCCTTGGGCGGCTCACCCCTGACGGCGGCGGCGCAGGGTATCGCCCAGCGACAGCGTTGGCGTCAGGGTGATCTGGGTTTGCATTTCCAGGTCCGGCTCGGGCTGGGTCTGGTTGAGGATGATCCGCGCCGCGGCCTGACCGATCTCGTTCCGGCAAGCGTCCATCGTTGCCAATTGACGCGGCAGACCTTGCAGCAGTTCGACGTTGTTGAACCCGGCAAGACCGATCTGGCCGGGAATGTCGATGCCTTGGTCGATCAGATGCAGCAGCCCGCCCGCGCCGATCATGTCATTGGAATAATATAGGAAATCAAGGTCGGGCGAGCGTTCAAGCATCTCTTGTGTCATCTCGCGCCCCTTGGCCAGCGCGGAGCCGCCGGAGTAAAAGGCCCGGTCTTCGATCTCGACCCCCGCCTTGGCGAGCCCTTCGGTAAAACCTTCAAACCGTTTGCGCGCGCGGTGGTCGAGGGGCATTTTCGTGCCCATGAAACCGATCCGCTCATAGCCCTCGCGAAGGATCGCCTGCGCCATCTCGCGCCCCGCACGGCGGTGGGAGATCCCCACCATCGCATCGACGGGTTTGCCATCGGTGTCCATGATCTCGACCACCGGAATGCCCGCATTGCGCAGCATGGCGCGGGTGGCGTCGGAATGCTCCAACCCCGCGATGATGACGCCAGAAGGTCGCCATGAGAGCATTTCATAAAGCACCCGCTCTTCCTTCTCGGGCAGGTAGTCCGTCACCCCCACGACCGGTTGCAGGGGCGTGTCTTCGAACACTTGGTTGATGCCGTTCAGAACTTCGGGGAACACCATATTGCCCAGTGAAGGGATCACGACCGCCACAAGGTTCACGCGCTGGCTGGCCAGCGATCCGGCGATCTGGTTGGGCACATAGCCAAGCGCCTTGGCAGCGGCGAGAACGCGGTTGCGGGTGGCCTCCGACACGTCGCCGCGTTTGCGCAGGACGCGGCTGACCGTCATCTCGGAAACGCCGCAAGCATCGGACACATCACGCAGGGTCAACGGGCGTTTGGGGGGTGTGGTCAATTTGGTTTTCCTGTTTGCCTCACCCATAGGTAGCGCGAAGCGGGAGGCGCGATCAAGCATTGCCGCAGCCGCATTGCGAGGCGCAGTCATTCGGTTGCCAATCTGCCGATGACATCGCCAGACGCTTGCGCTAAACCGAAGCTTGTCGGCCCCGTGGCTCAACTGGATAGAGCAGCCCCCTCCTAAGGGGCAGGTTGCAGGTTCGAATCCTGCCGGGGTCGCCAAGTCATGATTTTGTTCCTTTCTTTTCAGCTACTTGCAGGGTGGTTTTGCCCAACCCATGGTCAAGGTTGGGCAGATTTTTGAGCAAATCTAGCCCCGATGACGCCAAGGTCTGACGATTTGCGGCAGCAATATATCGCCGCGCCTCATGGTGTGACCTGTGGCCGAGGAAAGCCGCGATCTGGGCTTCTGTTGCGCCAGCTTCCGCTAATCGCATAGCGCCATGCTTGCGCAACGCGTGTACGCGGCATTCTGTGGGAAGACCTGCTTCTTGGACCATCTGAGCAAACCAATTTCCGAAGCCTTCACGGGTGTAGGGCTTGCCATCCAATCTGGAAACGAACACATCCCGGCTATCGGTAATAGCGCTCAATTCGCGGGCGAGGTCGGGAAGTTTAGCCAAAGGCAATTCAACTTTGCCCCCAGTCTTGCCCCTAACGTAGCGGATAACACCACCACGGATGTTCAGGGGCCCCATGCGGGCAGCGTCCTGTCTAGCAGCCCCCGTTCCTAGCACCAGCTCGAACGCTAGGCGCTCTTTGGTGCCAGTGGCATAGAAGTCTCGGAACTGCCCCACTTGTTCGTAAGTCCAAGTGTGAAAACCATCGGATTCTACTTTATGACGCTCAATCGCGGTCGTTGGATTGGCGCCTGTATATCCATGTTTCCCCGCGGCCCACTTGTAGAGTTGGGCAAGCTCTTTATGCAGCCGATTTGCCGCCTCCAGCCCGCCTTTGCGGTCCATAAGTGTCGCGACGTGACGAGGCAAAAGGTCCGCATAGTGAGCGTGGCCAATAGTCTCGCGAATCCAGTCCAGCCGCAATCGTTTTGCGTAGCGCGTCTCTACAGCCAAATTCGAGAACGCCTTGCTTCCCAAATAGTCTTCGATCAAAAAGCCAATAGTGCGCCAGTCTGCGCGATGTTGCCTTTCATCAGGCTCGGCAATCGCGGCTTCGTATTGGGCGCGAAACTCTTCGGAGCCGTAAACCGCATCCAAGTAGCAATCTATCTTCCGCCCCTTAATGGTGCGACGCAGCCGCCAGCGCGACTTACCGTGCCGGTCTATCGCCTTAGAAACGCCGGGAAACTTCTTTTCACGTCTGGCCATTCCTACCTCTAAGCATGTCGTCAATATTCGGACCAGATGACTTAACCGGTGTTTGACCTTCGCGGTAGACAGTTACCTCGCCGGTTTCATGGTTAACTGTATATGCCCCAATCACAAAACCGGCTTCAGCCGCCCCCCGAAGGGTACGGCTGATTTCAGTCAATGTCACTTTTGCGGGGCGGTTGGCCATTAGGCAATCCCATTCAGCCTCACGCGAACCACTGCCGCCGTATCTACGGCCGCCTCAGTCGCAGCGCCGATCAGCTTGTTCCCGGTGGCAGCGGTGGTCACGTTGGAGGTGTCCGCCTTCCAGTAAACCTTTGCCCCGGCATCGATAGCACCTGCCGCCTTTGGCAGTTCGAATACTCCCACTACGGCGGCTTCGAAGGGATCACCAGCGGGTGCCGCGCTTGCGGCCACGCCGAACAGTGCATTCATGGTGACGCCCTGCCCGGAGGCAACCGGGTCGGGGCTGGTGAAGGTGAGCGTGTCACCGGTCTGGACAAAATTGCGCATCAGGTCAGTCCTTTCGTGGTCTGCGGATAGATGGTGCGCGGGCGCGGCCCGCGGGTGAGTTTCGAGATTTCCGCCTCGATGGACGCCAAGGCTGCGGCCATTTGGGCGTCCGTCTTATAGGTGACCTCCTCGCCGTCCATGCGAACGGTCATGATCCCCTTGAAGCGCGCGCGCCGGAGTCTATCCCGGCACGCGGTGAGTTCTTCCAGCGTCATCATGCGGCCGGAATTTGTTGGGCGGGACGCCAGTCCAGCCACCCCGCCCCGAAGTCGAGGAAGGCCCGGAATTTCATCCCAAGCGTATCCCATGCCTCCGTCCGCTGGATCTGGACGCCCTGCGCGGCGGACAGGTAGGCATATTGCATCGCCGCCAGTCGGGCCGGGTCCGCGAAGACATACCAGAAGTCATCCGGCAGGCGGGGTTCCACCAGAAGCGACAGCTTGCCGCCGAAGGGGTTCACGTCATCGGCCTTGTTCGGCTGGATGGACGCCAGAACCTTTTCGGCTTCAGTTTCCAGCGCCGCCGATACCAGAAGGTATCGCGGGGCCACCGCGATGATGGTTTTCCCGTCCATCCCCTTGCGGGTCCGCATCGTTTTGCGGGTCTCGGCCAGGGCGGTCACCGAAGGGGCACCGGCGGTGCCCACATTGCCTCGGCTGGCGTCGAAGACGGGGGTTCCGTCCGACATTTCCGGGTTGCCGGTCAGCAGCTTCACCAGTTCGTCCGCCTCGGTCTGCGCGGCGGCTTCGCCAAGGGCGGCGGTCATGTCGCCCAACAGGTTCGTATCATCGTTAATAAGAGCTTCGCGGGTGATGGTCATCCCACGGGCGAAGGTTTTCAGGCGCATGGACTCGCCGTTTTCGGCGCGGCTGGTGGCCTTGATTTCCCCGTCTTCGGACAGCGGTTCCAACCGCCCCATGTCACCCAGGCGGATGGCGTTGCTTTCCTTGAAGTTCGGAAGCGTCCGCTGGCGGCAGAGGGTTTTCAGGGGGCTTTCCGCCGCCTTGTAGGTATCAAGCGCCACCTTGTTCGCGGCGTTCGACACCACCAGCGGGAAGTCGCTGGACGTGTGCGCCGCCCGCGTGAACACTTCATCGGCGGACATACCGCGCGTCGAAACACCTTCGCGGGCAAGGCTTTCAACCGCCATGTCGCGCAGGCTCATGTTCACATATTGCCGCGCATCGTCGGGCAGTTCGCCGCCGTTCATGCGGTATGCCACAGCATCCGTCTGGCGGCGCGTGATGACCGCCGGGTCATCGTTGGCCGGGGCGTGGCTGCGGATGATCGGCGCGCTACGCTGGCGGTTTTGCTGCGCATCGAAGATTTCAGCTTTGGCGCGGGTCAGGTCCGCCCCGGCGTCAATCAGGTCATCGGCAATCTGCGGCTCAAGGCCAGCAGACCGGACAAGCGACCGAATTTCAGTGCGGCGGGTCTGTTCGGCGTCATCCGCCGAAGTGGTTTCGATTACGTCATTCGGCACGGTGGCCTCCTTTTTGTGTCGCAGGGTTGCCGCCGGATCGGCGGGGTTCGAAGTCAGGGTGACTTCCGTCAGTGCCCATTCTGCGGGGCGTCGGGTGCGGGTTCCCCCGCTTTTGTTTTCGGTCCAGCGCGTGACGCGGTATCCGATGGACACGCCGCGAATGGTGCCGTCCGCAATCCTTTGCAGAACCGGGGTCACGTCATCGGCGGCGCTCAATTTCAGCTTGGCAATCAGCTTGTCGCCTTCCACCCGCACCGCTTCCACGGTGCCCATAGTGTCGCGGATGCTGGCGGTGCGATGACTATCCAGAACGCGAAGGTTCGCGGCGTTGGTCAGGTCCAGCGTTGTGAAGTCCAGCACTTCGGCAAAAGTGCCCCGCGCATCGCGCCGGGTGACGGGTGCGGTGGTGGCGATAACCGCCTCCACGGTGCGGGCTTCGGGGTCGAAGCTGGCCGGAGCCATGGTGGCGTCAAGCGGCATCGGTGCCCTCCTTTGGTTTCATCGGTTGCGTTGTCGGGGTGGCAAAGGTCAGGCCCAATTCGGCTTCGCGGGCGCGATCCGCCTGAATTTCTTCGTCAATATCGTCCGCATTCCACCCTAGTTCGTTGATGGCGTTCGTGCGGCTGGTCAGGCCAAGGGCCAGCGCCTTTTCGGTCGCTTCCAAGTCCTTCGCCGGGTCCACTTGTTGCGGGCGCGGCATGATCCAGTCGCAAGGGGTATCGGCGGGGGCGTCGATGCGGCCCGCCAGAATTTCCAGCGCCAGCCAGCGCCGCCAGACCGGGCGCAGGAATTGCGGCACAAGCGTGTTGTGTTGCACCTGATCGATGCGCGCCCGGAAAGGAATCAATCCTGCCCGAAGACTGGAATAGTTGGCGTTGGTCAGGTCACCTGAAAGTAGGAATTCCGGCACCCCAAGGGCAGCGGCAAGTTCCTGCAACGTCATGCGCAGCAAGGCGGGTGCGTCTTTGATCTGGTCCGGGGCGCTGAATTTCACGTCAGTTCCCAAGGGCAACCGCGTCAGCGCGCCCGGTTCCCATGTGGGTTCTGCGAACAGTTCGTCTTCGCCGCCGGTGTCGGATGTATCGGTGATGAAGCCTGCCTGCATTGCGGCCATTTTCGCGCCGACGAGCGTGGCATCTTTCCACTGGTTTAGTTCATTCGCCGTCACCACCGCCGGTGCCACCCACGACAGGCCGCGCACCTGTCCCGGTGCGATCGGATGGAAGACGTGCAGAACATGCGCCGCGTTCACCCGGACGGCGGGGGAATGGTCAGCGAAGACAGAATGGGGCCGTTCGGGGAATATCCAGTAGGCCACCCGCCGCCCGCTGGCGTCGAATTCCACCCCCTGCACAATCTGGCGACCATCGCGCAGGATTTCGGTTTTTGCCGGGTCCAGATGATCCGGCGGGATGACTTGAATTTGCAGCCCGTCCGCCGTGTCGTGCATCACGGCCAGACCTTCGCCATACACCACCATGTCGCGGGCGATCTGCGCCAGAAGCCCGCCAAAGTCGGTTCGCCCCGCATGGTCTGCGGTCTCGCAAAAGCGGTCGAACGCAAAATGTAGCTGGCGGCGCAGTTCCCGCTCCACTCCCCGCACATTCGGGCGCTGCCCGGTGCCCACAAGGGCGGTGACAAGGTTTGCAACTGCGTTGGCGATGTAGGGGTTATTGACAGCCTGATAGGCTGCGCGGCTCCCGACAAGGGACTGTCCAGCCGCTACTTCTGAATTGATCTGACCGAAAGTGCCCAAGCCACCGCCGCGCCGCCCGCCGGTCGCGGCGTCGAGTGAACGGCGATGATTGCCGCCCGTGCCGCCCTGCGCTATGGAAACCACAGGGGCGTGCAAGGCACGGGCGGCGGTGCCGATGATGCGCGACAAGGAGACACCTTTTAGACTGCGCATCACCGGATTCCTTCTTCATCGGAACCATTTGGATGGAATGTGTCAGGAAACAGGTTCACAGCGAGGTAGTTCACCAGATACCCAACTGGCACAATCGTCCACATCGTCATTGGGCCAGCCTCGTTTATCGCCGCAATGCGGTATTCATCCGCACTCAAAGGGCGATACAGGTCTGCCTCATCAATCGAAAAGCCGACACCATCGTCATTCCATCCCGTTAACTTTTCCCGCGCGACCTGCGCATATTCACGCTGTTCGAGGGTTTCCAATTCAGCGTAATCGGTGAACAGAAGTCCCCATTGGTCCCACCCGGAAACGCCCGTTTGTTCATCATGAATTGCTTCTGCCAGTCGGACATCCATCCGGTGCGCTTCGATCGCAAAACGCTCTTTCCAATCAAAGAGCTTTCCGAAGGATTGACGGGCAACCAGCAATGAAACTGTCCAGTCGCAGAAGTCTTCCATGAACGTTGCGTTCGCATTCATCTGCGAGAGGTAATGCAGTATGCCGGCGCGCACTGCTTCCAGAAAATTGTAGGTGCGTTCCCGACCACGCCCCGTAGACGGTGACTGCAACACAAGGCGACCACGCTTTACCCACGTCCGCAACGTGTCAGGCGAAACATCCAGAATTTCCGCCACTTGGTTTTGCGGAAACTGGCTTGTTTCAAGATCAATGGTGGCCTTCATCTCCGGCATGTCATCCTCATGGTCCAGTGAACCTTTTCTTACTGGTAAGGTTCGATGGACCTCATGTCAAGCCGTGTCGGAATGGTCGATAAATCGCATGGCATCGGCTTTGAGGCTTAAAAGGATGTTGTCGTCTGGTGCATCGGGAAAGTTATCCAAAGCGACATGCAGTTTGATCCAGACATCACTGTCATTTTGGCAGGGTGCAGCAGCTATCGCATCTTGGATGTCCAAAGCCCTATTGAAAGCATGTCCGGATTCCTCCTCGCAATCCATACTTGATAGACGATTGCCTTCACGAAGTTCGTTCCGCCAATCCCTGAAAAGGTCTGAAACTTGCGTCTGGCGCTGGCAGGCGGGTGCGGCTGTAGTGGCCATTGCGAACGGGCTTGCCGTGAAAGCGGCTAAAGTCATGCGGCGGGTGATTTTCATTGTAAGCTCCATTGTGAAATTTATGGTCATGTGGTATTTTTCCTATCAGGATGAAACAGATATATCAACATGCTATCACTTGAGAAAAAAAGTATCACCGCCGAGCAGTTAAGAGCAGGCCGGGCGCTTGTGCGGTGGTCTGCAAAAACTCTGGCTGACAACGCAGGGGTCGGCGTGGCAACCGTCAGGCGTTGCGAAGCCGAAACTGGCCCAGTTAGCGCAACGCAAGCGAACAAGAACGCGATGCGTGCTGCGCTCGAATTGGCAGGCGTCGTGTTTATCGAGGAGAACGGAGGTGGATCGGGTGTCCGCCTCGCCAATCCGTTGCGCGCCAATGACTGACATTGTGTTTGGGGCCATTTGCGCTGCCGGTGCATTCTTCATCTTTGCCCTCCTGTGGGGCATTGTGGAAGTGATGGTTGGCACCGGCACCAGCCGCCAGAAGCGCGATTCTACCTTGAACGCCTTCCAGCAGCCTTTGCGGCAGGATGATTAACCCGTCAGGAATTTTGACCGATAGACGTTCTTAGGCTTGGGCCGATCCTGAATACCACCGGCTCGCAACTGCGCCGCCCGCTCTTCGAAGTTCACATGCACCACTTGCCGCGCCGCGATGGCATAGACAACACAATCCAGCGCTTCGGCCCGCCGCCCTGGCACCCGCTCAAATCGGCGCTGCGGTTGGCCTCGCACATACCGCGTTACGGCCCTTTCGCTGGCAAGCTGCTCATACCACACAGTTGGCAAGTCATCGGAAAACCGGATGGACCCGACCCGCGATAAACGCGCCATGATGGCGGTTTTGATCCCGTCCACCCCTACCAGCCAAAGGCGCGCGCCCTTCGTTCTGCGCGCCCGTGACGGCTCAATGAAGGGCCGGGTTCCCGAAACCCCTTTGATAGCCATGATGCGGCGGCGTTGACGGGGGCCGCAGAAGGCTTTGACGGCTTCCATCGTCGCCCCGTCCCCCGCGTCGATTGCCGCCGCTTCAACACCCAGAGAGCCGCCAAGCGGGTGTTTCCATTTTGTCTTAAGCAAGTCGTCCAGTTCGGCCCACGTTTCGTCATGGTCCCATTGCCCCCAGATGACCCTATGGCCAAGAATGAAGGCGGTTTCGTCCTTGGCGCAGCCTATCAAGGTGCATTCAAGCCGGTCATGTTGGGTGTCGATCCCGGCGGCGATGGTCAGAACGTCTTCGGGCAAGTCGTCCAGCCCAAAGGGTTCGTTGCGGCCTGCCAGTTCGCTATCATCCAATTCATCGCCCGCGCCGTTCCATCCTTGGCCAAGGATGGTATTGACGAAAGTCTGCAATGTGGTCGGGTCTTTCTTCGCAGATAGGAACTCCCGCACCAGCTGCGGCCAAGAGGCGTTGGCGTGGAGCGACACCAAAGCGTTCAACTGGAATCCTGCATGGCCCTGCACTTCGGGTCGGGTCGCGCGCCATTGTCCTTGCGCTACCATCTTCGGCTTGTGGCGTTCCGCGATCTCGGCGGCGCAATGGGGGCACTGCCAGCGGGCGGTTTCCGGCTTGCCTTCATCCCACCGAATGGCGTCCCACAGAATTTCGGCAAAAGCCCCGCATTCCGGGCAGGGCACTTCGTAAATCCGGGCGTCCGAATCTGCAAAGGCGCGCAAGACGTTGCTGGTTTCCTCGTGAACCGGGGTGCTGCCCATGACAATCTTGCGGTCAGGGAAGGACAGCGTTCGCTTTTCGGCAAGCTGGATCGGTGAACCTTCGGACGTTGGGTCCATCGCGTCTACTTCGTCCATGAACAGCACCCGGACGTTGTGGCTTCGCAGGTTGCGGGGGGCTTTTGCCGCGACCAGCGTCAGCGAACCGCCCGGAAAGCGCCGCGCCAGAAGGGTGTTCCGTTCGTCCCGGTCCCGGTCATAGGTCAGCGCCTTTGCGACCATGGGCGAAGCGGCGAAAATCGGCTCCACGTCCGAAACCATGTAGCGGCGGCAATCCGCTTCGGCGGGAAGGACACAGAGAATTGCCGCCGGTTCGTTGGCGACGAAGGACGCCACCGCCGAAGTCAGAAGGGTGGTAAAGCCCACCCGCACCGGCTTGACCAGCGTCACCCGCTCAATGGCCGGATCACCGATGGCGTCCGCGATTTCACGCTGGAAAGGCCAAAGCTGGACCGGCCCCGGCTGCGCACTGACACCTTCGGGCAGAACCACTTCGGACTCGATCCACTCCGACAGCCGAAGGCGCGGCGGCGGGATAAGGGCGCGCAGGGCGTTGGAAAGAACCTGTTCAATTTCCATTGCCAGCCTCCGTCAGCGTGGCCCGCAAGGCTCGGTCCATCGCGTCGATGGTCTGCGGGTCAATATCGGGCAATTCGGACCGCAGGCGGGACGGCACGGCCATGACGCGGGCGCGAAGCTGGCGAAGGGCGTCTGCCCATGTGCGTTCCACTTCGGACGCCTCCACCAGTTCGCCGCGCAGCTTCGCGTTCTTGATGGCCTGCGCGTCCGCCTGTTCTTTGGCAAGTCGCGCCCGTTCGGTGGTGAGGGTCGCGGCCTGATCCCCGGTGCCCCAGCCTGCGGCCATGCCGCGAAGGTGCTGGACATAGGCGCGGGTGGTGGCGGTCAGGTCGTAAGTGTCGTGTGACAGATGGACCGCAATCCCGCGTTTCTTCAAGTCGGCCAGGGCTGCGGGTGAGATTTCGAAAAGGTCACAAAGGTCTTTCCCGCCTACCGTGTGCAGCGGCTCTTTCCCAAGTGGCAATTCCGAAAATATCTTCATTTTTCACCCCTTAGCAATTTTTGCAGCGGCTGATACGGCGGGCTGTTTCGCACCCGCAAGCGGTAGCGACGAGAGGGACCCGCGCAATTGAGGTCGGCCTGAAACGTCTGCCATAGCTCTGGCTAATGTCGCGATCTCGTGGGCGATCTCCGACTTTTCTTCGTGGAAGCGCTCAGGGTTGCGGTGGTCAGGGCAGAGCCTGCGAACGCGCCCTGCCAAACGCTTCAGACTGTCAGCGGATTTAGTACTCGAGGCGGCGTTACTGCGCAGCATGTCGACTGCCCTCCGCATCGAGCAACACCTCGAAGAACTTCCGGGCCTCTGCCCGCCCTGCCTGGCAGGTTGGCGGCGTTTTGCTTGGAAGGCTGAAATAGGTTTCGTTCCCATTCTCAGCTTTGCGACCTATCGGCAGGCGGCACAATTTGGGGAAGCCCTCTAGCTCCAACCATTCCGCCCACTTGTTGGTTGCTTCCCAATCGGAAAGAGGCACGTGTCGCAAGCCGTCAAAGGCAGAGCCGGGGAACCGGTGATCCTTGAACCGGTGCAAGGCCGAAGAGTGAGGGGTAAAGGTTTCGTCTGCCTTCGTGCGCTTCTTTTGTTCATTAGGTTGTTCTTCCTTATAATAGAAAGGTGCAGCACTGCCCCCTTTCTCACGCAGCACTGCCCCCTTTCTTTTTTCTAAAGGTGCAGCACTGCCCCCTTTTGAAGGGTGCAAATCTGCCCCCTTTTTTGCTCCGGGAAATGCGACGACCTCGCCCTTCGAGCAGAGGGTGTAGATGGTTTTGTTGCCCCATCCTCGCCCTTCTGTTCGATGCAGCCACCCAGCCTTCACAAGGTCTGAAATTGCCCGTTTTACGGTGTCAGTCGAACGTTGAATGAAGTCGGCCAAGGCCGGAACTGAAGGATTCAGTTGGCCGGTTTTGTCGTTTGCGAAGCTCCACAATGCAACGGCAACCTTGGTCACACGATCTGGCAAATCTGCGTCCTGTGTGACGCCTTTCAGCCATTCATGGCGGTTCAGCGTGGCGTTATGCATGATACACCGCCAGACTTGCGCATAGGGCGCTGTTCGAGGTATAAGCTATGCAAAGCTGGAGTGCTTTTTCATAGACATGGACCTCGGACGCGCCCGCCAGCGCTCCGGGGTTTTCTTTTGGGCTTTCTTTCGGGCTTGCGAGGTTGGACAAGTCCGAAAATTCCCCAATGTTTTCAATGGGGCATGGTCGGCGGGTTGGACTATCTAAGTCATTGATTGGAAACGCTGCGTAAGCGTCCTGCCGGGGTCGCCATTCGGCGCGTAGGGCGCTGCCGACCACCTCACCCCCTTGTGCCTTGAAATCCCCATGCGGTCTGTCAGATTGCCCCAGATATAATTAGGAATGGCAGAGGCTTTGATGAAAACAGGAACTTTTGTGATCGGGGCGGCCTTGCTGGCCGTTGCCGGATGTACGGTGCCGGCGAGCGGGCCGCAGGGCGGCTCGGCCCGTGTGGGCAATCTGCCAGAGGCGGTGGTGAGCCTCGCCGCGCCAAACCAAGATCTGGCCACGGCGCGGTTGCTGCCAGAGGATGGCTGCTATTGGTATCAGCACAACGGCCCGGTCGAGACGACGCTGGTGCCGCTGCGGGCGGTAGGCGGCAATCCGATCTGCACCAAACGCCAAGCCTGACATAGAAACGGGGGCCGCCAAGCGGCCCCCGTTTTTCGTTCCAGCTTAGCTGCTGGCAACAACGCTTTCTTCCGCCGAGTAGAGATAGGCCGTCGAGCCGGTCTGCACATTCGGGTAGAGCTGGTTGATATGCGCCATGATCATCCGCACACAGCCTGAGCTTGCCCGGCCCCCAATGCTTTGTGGCTGCGGGGTGCCGTGGATGCGCAGATAGGTGTCGCGGTTCCCTTCAAAGAGGTAAAGCGCCCGCGAGCCGAGGGGGTTTTCCGGGCCGGGCGGCACGCCGTCTTCAAGGCCCGCGTAAAGTTCGGGATCGCGCTTGATCATGTTTTGGGTGGGCGTCCAATGCGGCCATTGCACCTTGCGCTTGATCGTATAGGTGCCCGGCTCATAGAGATTGCCACGGGCAATCGCTACGCCGTAGCGCATCGCAGTTCCGCCCTCTTCGATATGATAGATATAGCGCGCCACCGCATCGACGTGGATGTCACCGACGCGCAGGTTGTCATTCGCCACGACCCGCTGCGGCAAGAAGCGCGGGTGCACGCCCCAAGGGTTGCTCGTCGCCGGGTCAAAGCCCGCTGGGGTGACCTGCGCATCCCATGCGGCCTTCTCTGCCGCGCTTGGGCGCGTGCGGGCCATCAGGGGGGTGGCAATCGCGCTGGAAAATAGCGCCGTGGTGGTTTGAATGAAATGACGTCTTGTCAGCATGTGGTCGCTCCGTGGTTGACCTCTTTGCGCGGGGCAGGGTCGTATGCGTGTATGAAAGACTAACGGCCTTTCTCCGCTGGAGGTTCAAGGAAGAAGGCGGTTGCTGAAGATATTGTGATCAAAAACACACGGTTTTCACGGAGAAACGGGGCGCGGGCGGGTGGGCGCGCGCCCCGAATGCTGCGGGGTAGAAGGTAGGAAGGGCTTGGTCAGCCGCGCCCGCGGTAGGGCGGCACCCCTTGAGCGGGGATCCAGACGCCCTCGGGCAGGGGGCCGGTTTGCCAGAACACGTCAATGGGAATGCCGCCGCGCGGATACCAATAGCCGCCGATCCGCAGCCATTGCGGGTCGAGGAACTCGGCCAAGCGGCGGGCGATGGAGATGGTGCAATCCTCATGAAAGGCGCCGTGATTGCGGAAGGAGGTCAGAAACAGCTTGAGCGATTTCGATTCCACCAGCCACGGGCCGGGCACATAGTCGATCACCAGATGGGCAAAGTCGGGCTGGCCGGTCATCGGGCAGAGCGAGGTGAACTCCGGCGCGGTGAAGCGCACGTTATAGGCCACATCGGCCTGCGGGTTCGGCACACGCTCAAGCTCGGCCTCTTCGGGGCTGGCGGGAATACGGGTTTCCCCGCCGAGCTGTTTAAGATTGCTATAGATGTCGTCGGACATGGGGGTCTCCATCGGTCAGACGCCGCGCTTGTTGCCCCAGATCAGGACATGAAGCTGCGGCAGGATACGGGGGGCGAACCAGTGATCGGTCATGGCAAGCTCGGTCAGCCAGCCCAAACGGTCGGCCAGCGCCTGCGGGTCCACCGGTGTGGCGGGATCGACCTCGGGGTTGCCGGGTTGAAGGTAGAGCGGGATATCGAGGTGATGGGCATGCACTTCGCGCGCCCAATGGTAGTCGATCTCGTCGAAGATCACGATCTTCATCACCTGCTGCCGCGCCTGCGCGCCGAGGGTCCGGCAGGCGTCGAATGCGTCCCAATCGATGCGCTCACCGCTTGATGGCGGTTTGGGGGAGAGCACGAGCGTATCGAGATCGGCAAACCATGGCCGCGCGATAGAGCCTTGGGTCTCACAGGCGAAACGATAGCCCGCGGCTTTGCCCATGCGGATCAGCGGGCCGAAATCCTGTATCGCCGGGTTGCCGCCCGAGAGGGAGACGGTAAGCGGCTGGTCCTTGGAAAGCTTCCGGACCCGGCGCCAGACATCATCGGTCGACATGGGGGCCCAGCTATGGCGGTACTGGCTGTCGACGGCATGCAGGCTGTCGCACCAGCTGCACCGATAGTCACAGCCGCCCGCGCGGACGAATACCGTCGGCTCCCCGATCAGCGCGCCTTCGCCCTGAATGGTGGGGCCGAAAATCTCGGCAATGCGCAGGGTCATGGCCGGTATTCCGCCCATGTTTTCGGGGTCTCGCTGACCAGCACGGCAGAGGTCTCGGGCCAGCGGGCGGCGCACCAGTCGTGGAAATGTTTCGCCATGTTCTCGGCGGTGGAGGGGCCGTCCAGCACATCGTTCAGGTGCCGATGGTCGAAGTGGTCGTCGATATAGGTCTTGAGCGGTTTCAAGTCGTGGTAATCGCGCACGAAACCATCGGCATTGAGTGTCTCGGCGGCCAGTTCGATCACGACGATGTAGTTGTGCCCATGCAGCCGCGCGCATTGATGATCGTCGGGCAGGTGGCTCAACTGGTGGCTGGCGGAGAAGTGGAATTCCTTGCGAATACGGAACATCAGCCTTCCTCCCGCGCGGCAAGGGCCGTGGTCCAATAATCGGAGTCGGCGTAGACCGTGGGGTCGGTAATCTCGGCCAGATGAAAGGCTTCGCGCCGTTCGACACAGGTGCCGCAGCGCCCGCAATGGACCGCGCCGCCCTTGTAGCAGGACCACGTCTCAGCGAAGGGCGTGCCGTGCTGCGCGCCTTGGCGGACGATCTCGGCCTTGCTGTGCTCGACAAAGGGCGTGTGCAGCCGCACATTGGCATAGCCTTCGAGTGCGGCCTGCTGCATTGCGTCGAAGGCGCGGGTGAAACCGGGGCGGCAGTCGGGATAGATGAAGTGATCGCCGCCATGCACGGCAGTGGCCACGGCCTCGTCCCCCTGCGCGGCGGCAATGCCAAAGCCGATCGACAGCATGATCGCATTGCGGTTCGGCACGACGGTGATCTTCATCGTGTCTTCGGCGTAATGCCCATCGGGCACGTCGATATCGTCGGTCAGGGCGGAGCCCGATAGCGCCGCACCGATCCCGCGCATGTCGATCAGGTGAAACGGCACGCCCAGCCGTTCGGCCGCCGCCCGGGCGAAATCGACCTCTTTGCGGTGGCGCTGGCCATAGTCGAAGGAGACAAGCCGGGTGAGGTGGTGCACCTCGGCGGTGATATGCGCAAGCGACACGGAATCGAGTCCGCCTGAGCAGATGACAAGTGTTTTCATTTTGGGGCCCTTGTTTTGATGTCCGGGTAGGCTGCGACCGGATGGCGGGGCTTATTTCAGAATTTGCGCGGATTGCAAGCCTCACGCGCGGGCGGGCGGGCAGCCGCCGCAGAGGCAGGAGGGTTTCCGCCAAAAGCCGATAAAATAAGGACTTTAACCTTAACGATTAAACCTAAGTTAACTTTAGACAATGCCGAATTCGCGCTATGGTGGGGCTATGTTGAAAAGCACCCAAAGCGTCACGCTCGACGCCAGCCATTATGAATTGATCGAGGCGATGACCGATGAGGTGGTCATTCTTGACGCCACCGGCAAGATTGTCGCGGTCAATATGGCGTGGAAACTGTTTTGCGAAGAGAATGGCGGCGACGCCGGAACGCATTACGTCGGGGCCAATTACTTTGACATCTGCGAAGCGGCGGCCATGGGTGCCGTGGTGCAGGCGGAAACGGTTCTGGAGGGGCTGCGCCAAGCGCTGAAAACCGGGACTCCCTTTGAGGGGGAATACCCCTGCGATGGGCCGGGGCTGCGGCGCTGGTTTCAACTCAACGCCAACCGCCTGACGATCCAAGGCGCGCCCTGCCTGCTGTTGCAGCACCGCAATGTCACGACGCGCCGCATGGCCCATGCCGATATCGAACGTGCCCATGTGCAGGCGGAAACCTTTGCCGCCCTCGTGGCCACCACGGCCGAAGCGATCCTGACCTATGACATGGAAGGCCGCATCATCAGTTGGAACCCGGCAGCTGAGCGGCTCTACGGCTATACGGAAGAGGAGGCTTTGGGCCAGTCGGTCGAGCTTTTGTATCCGCCGGATTGGCCGACGCGGGTGCTTGAGTATCGCGATCAGATCATGGCCGGCAAGCTGCGCCAATTCAATGCGGTGCGTGTGGCCAAGGACGGCACCGAGCGCCATGTCACCATCGCCTGCACGCCCATTCGGACACTTTCGGGGGATATCGTCTCGATCTCGAACATCCACCATGATGTGACCGCCACGCGCAAGGCCGAAGAGGTGCGCGATCTCGTCTCGCGTGAGGTCATCCACCGGGCCAAGAACATGCTTTCTCTGGTCACGGCGATGCAGCGTCAAACGGCGAGTTCGGCGGCCTCTCTCGCGGAGTTCAACAAGTCCTTCGGGGCCCGTATTCAGGCGCTGGCCCGCTCCACCGATTTGCTGGTCGATGGCGGCTGGTCTTCGGTGGATCTGGCCGAATTGGTGCGCGCGCAGTTGGACCCGTTTTTGCATTTGCAGGCCAAGGCGGTGGATGTGGATGGCCCCTCTGTCGCTTTGGGACCGCAGGCGTTGCAACTGATTGGCATGGCGCTGCATGAACTGGCGACGAATTCCACGAAATACGGGGTGATGAGCGACGGCTGCGGCGATATCCAATGCCACTGGTCCCATACCGAGAAGGGGGGGGTGCGTTTCCAGTGGATCGAGACCGGCATTACCTTTGACCCCTCTGCCAAGAAAGCCACCGGTTTCGGGAGCAAGGTTCTGTCCGTATTGGCCCCCGCAATGGTCAATGGCGCGGCGGAAACGGTGACCAGCGAAAACGCCCTGACTTGGACAGTCACGATCCCTGCCGCGCATCTGGGCAAACTGGCCTGAGCAGCGGCGCGCCTGTGGTGCTACGCCGGGTTGCCGGTTGACCTAAATCACCCCGTTGCGGAACTCTCCTGCGCTGGAAACTTGTTCCTCCTTTGAGATGTCGTTTGAAAAGGCAAAAGGAGGCTAAAGCGCCCGACCTTTAACCTGAAACATATCCGGCAGCCTTGAAGTAGTTCCAGCATTCGTCCTGGGAATAGAGAT
>NZ_JBIFFU010000076.1:0-1353 GCF_043557315.1 Sulfitobacter sp. 1A12779 | reverse complement strand
TGTGTGGATGGCTCCTGCATAGCAAGACATTTTTGATCTGATTTGTGCATTTGTCAGAAGCAGTCATGTGTCCGGCCTGTTTGCGCGGTTTTGACCGCTGGCCCTGATGGGTTCCGCAAACCAAGTTCCTATCAGCTTTACGGGCTATTATGCCCGCGCCATTCGGCGGAGTGTCTTGGCTTTGGCGGCAGACTTATGCACCATCATCTCGCGGGTCTTGCTAACTCGTTGTTCCTTTCGTCTCAGGCTACAGTGCGTGGGCTGTAGGGTTCGTTGCGGGTAAGCACTGCCCAGACGATCCGGGCGGTCTTGTTGGCCATGGCGACGGTTGCGACACGCGCCGGTTTGCGGTCAAGCAACGATGTAAGCCATTTGCTGGCTCGCTCGGGATGGGATCGTGTTTGTCGAACGAGTGATGTCATACCAACGACAAGCAATGATCGCAGATACTGGTCACCCATCTTGGTGATCCGCCCCAGCTTCTCTTTACCGCCGCTGGATTTGTTGGCAGGCGTTAAACCCAGCCATGCTGCGAACTCCCGGCCGTTTTTGAATTGGTGACCATCTCCAATGCTGGCGATGATCGCAGAAGCCGTCACCGCGCCGACGCCGGGTATAGTGCGCAGCAAACGGACACGCGCATCTTCTTTGGCCACTTGTTTGAGGCGCTCTTCATACCATCGGACCTGCTTATGTAGAGCCATGAGCTGTTCTGACAGGTTGCGGATCACCTCGTTGGCGATGTCTGGCAAGTCGAGCACTTCACCAAGAGTGATGTCCTCAGCAAATCCAATCACACGGGCCAGCCCTTTAGGAATGAAGATGCCGAACTCCGCGACCAGACCACGCAGATTGTTGATGAGTTGCGTTCTTTGGCGCACCAAAAGGTCACGCGCCCGATGTAGCGACAACAGGGATTGCTGCTCGACTGTTTTGGTCGCAACAAACCGCATGGTGGGTCGGGTCACTGCCTCGCAAATTGCTTCGGCGTCAATGGCATCAGACTTACCGCGTTTGACATATGGCTTCACATACATCGGCGGAATCAGCCGAACCTCGTGACCAAGAGCTGTCAGTTCACGGGCCCAATGATGCGCACTGCTGCACGACTCCATGCCAATCAGGCACGGATCCAGTTTTGCAAAGAACGGCAGAAATTGCGTTCGTCGCAGCGGCTTGTTGAACACGACTTCTTCGCTCGCGGTGATCCCATGGACCTGGAAAACGTTCTTGGCCAGATCAACGCCGATTGTGGTAACTTGCATGGGGTGGCTCCTCTCATAAGCAGATTTTGACAACTGCACTATGGCGCATTGCGACGCCGGTTGACGCAGGAGCCATCCACCCCATCAG
>NZ_JBIFFU010000075.1:0-1362 GCF_043557315.1 Sulfitobacter sp. 1A12779 | reverse complement strand
CCTCTGCGGCGGCCAGGGCAGCGCGTAATTTGGCGAGTTCGGAGGCGGCATCAGACATGACCAATATTTACCAGCCGAAGCCGCGAAGCACCAATAAAAACAGGCTACCTGACGCAAATTAACCAGCCTTTGCAGGCCGTTGTGTCCAGCGTGGGTTACGCCAGTCGATGCCCTCCAGAAGATAACCCAACTGCGCCGCCGAGACCTGCACCGCTTCGCCCGACCGGCTTACCGGCCAGATAAACTTACCTGCCTCCAAGCGCTTCAAATAGAGCGACATGCCCACGCCATCATGCCACAGGATCTTGACCAGATCGCCTTTACGCCCCCGGAAGCAAAATATCTCACCCGCATGGGGATCACGGCCAAGCCCTTCCTGCACCTGTAGCGCCAGCGTGTTCATGCCCCGCCGCATATCGGTGACGCCGCCTGCGATCCAGACCTTCACGCCCGCCGGAAACGCAATCATTGCCCGTCCACCACTGTCAGAATCCGGGCAAGCGCTTCGGGCTCCACGCCGATGGGGAGGATGAGTCGACGCCCATTCGGAAGAGCCACCTCAATCCGGCAGTCCGGAGGTGGACTGGCATCGATCGGATTTGCCTGCGACGTGGAAACTTCCTTCGGCACAGTCACCGGCGCAAACGATACAGAGCCAGAAGACCCAAGCTCACCAGTTCGATACTGCCGCCGCCAAGTGGTCAGAAGCGACCGGCAAATGCCGTGCCGCCGAGCTGTGGCTGTCACCTGACGGTGGCCAATAAAGCTCTCCTCTACAATACGCAGCTTGTCATCATCCGACCAATACCGGCGGCGTTCACCATCGGCAGCAGACAGAACTTCGATTTGAGGGCGATTGATAAAGTCGGACATAAGGTCGGACTTACCATCAGATCGAGCCTGAGATCAGACGGCCGTCGCCGGAGGTTTACTATACAAAGGTTATAAGGAAGGTGGAGGGGCCGAGTTGGCGGCCCACTCCATCAATGAAAGAGCGTAACCCCGAATGGCCTGACTATTGGCCGCCGGGTCCTGACAACCCGCTTGGAACCCACGCGCTTTATCTGTCGTGGCAGTATTACCGGGTGCACGGGACCGGAGACACACGCAAGATCGGGCGCCAGTCATCAAACGGCTGTATTGGACTTTACAACGAGCACATTGCTGAACTTTTTGCTCTGGCAGAAGTGGGAACCCAGGTCAGGATTTTCTGAAACCCAAGGAAAGCTGGCTGATACTTCTATTTTTTAACATAAACTTCATTATGCGTATTTATACTGTAGCCGGGGCACATTCTAAACTGGGTTGCGACACTTCCGGTATCTTGCTGAAAAAGCAAGGAGAACAGACATGGCACATACA
>NZ_JBIFFU010000016.1:0-68523 GCF_043557315.1 Sulfitobacter sp. 1A12779 | reverse complement strand
TCCTCCCAAACAGGATGAATCACAGATCAGCCCTCAAGGGAATCTATTCCGATTCAGGTTTTGCGTCGGACGCTTTAAGATGTCGAAAGTTGGTTTGTGGATGTCGGGGAGTTAGCTTTCAGAATGTCGAGATAAATACTAAACTACTGAAATATAAAGAAATAATTTCATTGCAAGTCGGTCTTTGAATGTCGAACGACACTAGACGTGCGAAAAATCCTCGATCGCCGCGGCGATGAGATGCGGGAAGGTCGGTTTGCCAAGCATGGCGACAGGCTCAAGCGCGCTTAGCCGCTGCTGGGTGAGATCGTCCAGATTGCCGCTCATGAAGACGCAGCGGATATTGTGTTCCGCCAGCAGCCACTGCGCCACCGCTTCACCGGAATCGCCATTGGCGAGCCGCAGGTCCATGAAGGCCAGATCGGGCCGGGTCTGCGCCACCACCTCCCGGCAGGTCGCGAAATCCTTGACCGGGCCAAGGACGGAATGCTGAAGCTGTTCGAGCTGCATCTGAAGGTCCAAGGCAATCAAGAATTCGTCTTCGACAATCAGAATATTCACCGGGCATCACCCGGCGGGCATGGGAACCTCAATTTCAACGCAATAACCATGCTCTGTCGCCCTCTTATCCATCGTCGCCCCAAGCTGGCCGACAATGCCCGCCACGATCTTCGAACCGAGACCGACCCTACCTACACGCTCCGCGTTGCCGATCCCATCGTCCGACACCGTTAACGTCAAAAGGTCTCCCTCTTGATGCAAACGAACATCAACCCTGCCCTGTTCCCGCGCGACGAAGGCATGTTTATGCGCGTTGGTCACAAGCTCATTGATCAGCAGCGCAAGGTTGATGGCCAAATCGGTCGGCACGGTGACCGACTGCGCATCGACGACAGTATCGATCTGCTTGCTATCTGTCTCGGTACTGGCTGAAAGGAAGTCGACAAGCTGCGGGATGTATTCACCGGCATCCACATGGGTAACGTTATGCGATTTATAGATAAGTTCATGGACGGAGCTTACCGCATGCACCCGGAGCGAGGCCTGTTGCAGGCTGTGTTTCACAGACGCATCGTCTACCGACGCGGCTTCGAGACGCAGAATGCTCGACACCAGATGCAGGCTGTTCTTGATCCGGTGGTTCACATCGCCAAGCAGCGTTTCCTTCTGCTCAAGAAGCTTGTCGCGCTCGGTCAGGGTCTTCTGCAAGACCTCTTCGCGCTTCTTGGAATGGGTCAGATCAAGCGTGGCACCGATGAACCGCGCGGGCTTGTCATGTTCGAAAAGAACTTCACCACGCGTGTTCAGCCACCGGGTTTCCCCATTGGGCAAGACGATCCGATAATCGGCGTTTACGGTGGCATCATTGGCCATCGTTTCGCCCAAGCTTTGGTTCACATGCGCCAGATCATCGGGATGGATACGCCGGAACAGCTTGGCCATGGGAATTGTCCCCTCGGTATCGGCATAGCCGAAAAGACTGGCCAATTCCTGCGAGATGTTCGCGGTCCCCGTCTCAAGGTCCAACTCACCATAGCCGATCCCCGACACCTGCTTGGCCAGATTGAGCCGTATCGCCTGATCACGGCGACCGATGAATTCCGAAGTGACATCCTCGACATGGTGGATCAGCGCGACCAGCTTGCCATCTTCGAACACGGGCGTGTTCAACGGTTGCCAATATTTCTCTTCAAAGGCCCCGTCGGCGCTGTCGCGAATGGGGATATTGTACTTTTGCACGGCCATGCGGTGCTGTTTGCCCGTGGCGGCGACGATCTCAAGCGATTTGCCCAGATTATTGGTGCCATCTGCCGTCGCGTCGGAAGGGTCATCCGGGAAAGCGTCGAACAGATGTTTCCCTACGAGGTCCTCCGCTTTTGACCCGGTGATGAATAGGTACCGGTCATTCACATCAACGATGATCAAATCAGTGTCTAAAATAAGATAACCATGGGGGGACGCCGCAAAAATTGCAGATCTCGGCACGCCCCCGTTTGCCGATTTGCTCGCGCCCATAGGTCCCCCCTCCCAATACTTATCATCTTTAGCATTTACCGTAGTCCTATAATTTAGAACATAAAAGCAAAGAGATACTAATTTAAGTTAAGCGGCGCCAAAGCGCCCAGACAGGAAGGGCGGTAGGCAGCGCAAAATTGTATAAGCTATGTATTCGGGAATGAATGGCGTTTTTTTTGACATCCCCGGTGAATAAATGGCGCCTCTTCCGACCATTGTCGCTTTCGCATCTCAATTCAAGTCGCAGTGCTCTAAAGCGCATCAATTGAATTAAGACCGCGCAAATTCGCTCAATCGACGGGCGTATTCAGAGGGAGAGGCCCCGCCCCGAATTGGGAAGGGGCCGATCACGCGGCCACAAGCGCTTCCTCTGCCGCGATTTCCGAGGCGCAGAGGGGCAGATCGACGGTGAACTTCGTCCCGATGCCAACGGTGCTCTCTACCCGGATGTCCCCCTCATGCGCGGCGGCGAGTTTTTTGCTGATCGCAAGGCCAAGCCCGGTGCCGCCATCGGCGCTTTTGCTGGCTGTTTCCGCTTGAATGAAGGCTTGGAAAATCCGTTGCAAATCCTCTGCCGGCATCCCGCAACCGTTGTCTTCGACCTCAAGTCGGCATGTATCGCCGACCTGCTTGGCGCGCATGCGAATGCTGGAGGCCGAGGAGAACTTCAGCGCGTTGCCCAAGAGATTGATCAGGATCTGTTTGCAGCGCCCGCGGTCGGCGAAAACGTCGAATTCATCATATTCGATTTCCAGCACCGCCTGTTTTTCCTTGGCCAGCCCCTGAAATTGCTCTGCCAATTCGGCCAGCAAATCGCCCGCCGCAAAAGAGCTTCTGTTGAGCTTCACAGAATTCAATTCAATGCTCGTATAGTCGAGAAGTTCGTTGATAATGGTCAACAGATGGTCGCCCGCCGATTTGATACGCCCGCCGTAACGCTCTGTCTGGTCGCCCAACTCATCGAAATGCACCTTTGAGATCGGCTCGTTCGGCTTCAGCTTGGCCATGGTATGGCCTTTGAGGTTGGTCAGGAAGCTGGCGTAGCCGTTGATGATGGTCAGCGGCGTGCGCAGCTCATGGCTCAGAACACTCATGAACTCCGACTTGGCGCGGCTGGCATCGCGGGCCTCATCCCGCGCTTGGCGCAGCTCGACGATGTTCTCCATCCGAGTGCGGTTTTCGATGAAATAGGTGAAAAGCCCGCCCATCACGATCATCGCAGCCGTCCCCGCGATGACCATCGCCAGCAATCTGAATTCATCCGGGTTGCTATGACCGGTCAAACAGGTCGGCGTCACATGAAAGGCGGCCATGCCGGTGAAATGCAGCCCGATGATCGCCAGCGCAAAGCTGCCCGTCATCTTGCCCGTGGCGTATTTCCCATTTTGCGCACCAAAGAACAAAGCCACGGTCGACAACACCATGGCCAGCAGAACCGAGGCGACGAGATAGGTCTTGTCCCAAAAGATGACCCCCTCGATCCGATAGGCGACCATCCCGGTGTAATGCATGGCAGAGATCGACAGACCCAAGATCACCCCGCCAATCACGGTGGTGACCCGCCTGCGAAACATCCCCGCGATCAGAATGCCTACCGTAGACCCGATAATCGCGATCAACAGCGAGGCGAAGGTCAGCCCGAAATCAAAGCTGACCGGCGCGTCGGGCTGATAGGCCAGCATGGCGATGAAATGCGTGCACCAGATGGCGATGCCCGAGGTCACGGCGGTCAGAAAATACCACAACAGCGCCTGTCGCGGCGTTTGTTTAAGCGCGTGCCGGTAAAGGTTTGCGATCACCCAGCTGCCGAATACGCACAAAAGCGCGGCAAGCAAGACCAGCGTCATGTCGTGGTCCGAGTGCATAGAATGAGCCACAGTCAGCATATTTAAACCTCAAGATAATGAGGCCAGTGTTGCGCAAGGATTGCGTCGAAACAGTGTTCGAGGGCGTTCTTTTTGGCGGTAATTTCATCTGATGAGACTCCAGCCCGGCCCAAAGGGCGCAGGCGGCACGCCAGCCGATAGACCGCCGCCTCCCTTGTCGCCGCAGGGCGCCGCGATCCCCGCTATAAGCGCTCTTTCGCCCCGGCCCGGGCGGGGAATCACAGCATGCAAACCGCGGAGACGGCGGTACTAAAAAGGGCGATTCACATCCAAGGGTTGCATTTACCGGCCATAATACGCCACTACAGCGCCAAACTTGCGCCGTATTCTAATGCTGGTCTGCGCACATTCATTTTGGTTCATAGGTATTTTCGCCATGCTAACGTGTTTCCAAGGGCTGATGCTCGACCCGGTCTATTGGACCGTGCTCGCCGTCAGCACGATCGCCGCAGCTGTCGCCTTTTGGACGCTCAAGTTCCAAGAGTTCCATGGCAAAATTTACTATGCGCTCACCTTTTTGGGGATGATCTGGACCCTGATGATGGTCGGGGCCGAAGCTGCAACGCCCGCCTACGGCTGCCAGATGCAACAGGCGCAGCTTGCGTGGCTGGGGCATGGGCTGGTGCCGGTGGCGTGGTCTTTCTTTATCTTCGAATATGTCGGCCCCTCCAGCCGGTCGCGCGGATGGGTAAGCCTTCTGGCCCTGATCGCCGTGCCGCTTGCGGCCTTCGGCCTTGCGGTGACGAACGATTGGCACCACCTGATCTATACCGCCGAGACCGCACTTCAGCCGGGCGACGATCAGATCACCTTTGAACATGGGCCGGGGTATTTCCTCGTTCTTGCCGGACTCTATTGCTTCGTGATGGCGACGCTCATCTGGCTGGGCCGGGCGTTCTTTCGCGCAAAACGGGCCGCTTGGCCGCTGCTGACGATGCTGGTGGTGATCACGCTGATTCCCTTGGGCGCGAACGCGGCCTATGCGCTGCTTGGTTTTACCGTCGTCGGCCTTGATCCAACCGCCTTCATGTTCACCTTGGGCATCTTCGCCTTTTCGTGGTTGCTGGTCACGAACAAGACGATGGACATGCCCTCGGTCGGGCAATCGACCCTGTTTGACACGATGAGCGAACCGCTGATCCTTTTGGACGCGCGGCGCCGCGTCATCCGCTCAAACGCCGCGGCCAAGCGCAGCGGGCTTCTGTCCGATCCGACGTTGGGCGACGATCTGATCGCCGGGATCGAAGCGCAGATGGCGCAGAACGGCTCGGCCCATATCACCTGTAGCGAACGGCTGTATGAGCCGCGCGTTCAACCCATTGAAAACCCCCTCGCCCCCGCGGGCCCCGCCATCGGCTGGAGCGTTACTTTCGTCGATGTCACCGAGCGGATCGCCACCACCACGGCCCTAGAGCGGGCGTTGAGAGAGGCGGATGAGGCGAACCGCGCCAAGGATGAATTCATCTCGGTCGTCAGCCATGAGCTGCGCACGCCGCTGACTTCATTGAAAGGCGGCTTGGCTCTGGCCCTCAGCGGTAAGCTGGGTGAGATCAAAGGGCCGCTGCGCTCCTCGCTCGACATTGCCCATCGCAACGGGGTGCGCCTGTCGCGGTTGGTCGATAATATCCTGCTGGTGCAAAAGCTTGAGGTGCAGGCGCTCTCGCTCGAATGGCTGCCCGTCGACCTGCCCGCCCTGCTGCGCGAGAGTATCGAGGAAAACCGCATGTATGCCCATGAGCGCGGCGTGCGGCTGGATATCGGCAGTGTCGGCCAGCCCGCCGTGGTCTTGGGCGATGCCTTTGCCATCCGGCAGGTGGTCGACAACCTGATTTCGAACGCGGTGAAATTCTCGAATGTGGGGGACACGGTGGAGGGCACACTGACCACCAACAACGGGCGCGTGCGGGTCTCGATCCGCGATCATGGGCGCGGCATTCCCGCAGGGATGGAGGAAAAGGTCTTTGGCCGTTTCGGGCAGCTTGACGACGACGGGCAGAAATCAACCCAAGGCTCCGGCCTTGGCCTGCATATCTCCCGCCAACTGGCACGGCAGATGGCGGGGGATCTATTTTACGAAAGCGAAGTGGGCATCGGATCGACCTTCCATGTCGAATTCGGCATCGGGGCCGGGGCAGAAACCACCCCGCAAGCCGCCCCAAGCGCGTTGCAAAGCACCGACTGAGCGCCGCGCCCGCGCTTAAAGTTCGATACGGATATCGTGAATCCAAAGCTTCGGCGGGCGGGACAGGACAAAGACCACCACATCGGCCAGATCATCCGGTTCGGTGAAAATATGGTTCGGCACGTCCTCTCCGGCCTTGGCGAACATGCCGGTATTGGTGCCCGACTGATACAGCCCGCCCACCCGCACGCCGGTGCTTTCCTCATCCGCCTTCAGCACCTCGGTAAAGCCGCGCACGCCGTATTTCGTGGCCGTATAGACCGACTGCCCCGCCTGCGCCACGACACCGGATTTTGAGACGACGTTGAGGATGATCGCCTCGTCATTGTCGCGCAGCGCGGGCAGCGTGGCCTGTGTCATCTGCATGAGGCCGGTCAAATTGGTCTGCACCGTCGCTTGCAGCATTTCGGGCGCGATCGTGTCGAGGGCGCCTGCCTTGTGCCAGATCCCTGCGTTGTTGATCAGGATGTCCAAGCCGCCAAAACGGTCCACCACCTGCGCGGCGGTCTGGTCGATCGCCGAAGGGTCTTGCAGATCGCAGGTCAGCCCCACCGCCTCTGCCGCGCCGGCGGCTTCGCAGGCTTCTGCCACGGCCTGAAGACGTGTCTCATCCCGGCCCAGAATGGCCAACCGCGCACCCGTCTCCGCCAATTTCAGACAGATGTGGCGCCCGATCCCGTCGCTGCCGCCGGTGACCAAAATACGTTTGTCGCGCAGTTCCATATCGCTCTCCTATGTTGCGGGCGGCTTACCGTGCGGCAAAGCCGCCGCCAAGCCCTGCCCCGCCCGGTCAGATCGTGATGATCTGCGCCCGGATCGCCTTGGCCACCGCATGAGTCTTGTTGGTCACGTCCAGCTTGGCACAGGCGTTATACAGATGATGGTTCACCGTGCTGGCCGCCACCGTCATGATCTGCGCCGTCTCCCATGCCGTTTTGCCCACCGCGGCCCATTTCAGCACTTCCTTTTCACGGTTGCTCAGCCGTGGCCCCGGCGCGGCGGGGGCGATATCCGCCACCATATCGCTTTGGATCAGACAGCCCAGATAGATCGCATCGGCGATGATCCCGCGCTTGTACTTGCGCCACTCGTGTATCCGCAGGTCAGAGTTCAGCGTCAGCACCGCCTTGCCATGCGCGTGGTCCCGAATGGGGATCGACACACCGTTCTGGCGCACGCCGAACTCCATCGCCTCGCCAAAGAAATTGCGCGTGGTCCGGTCGACCTTGGGCAGCTCGCTCCAATCCACCGGCAGGGTGCCTTCGAGAGATTTGTCGACCACCGGGTCGATCAGATGGTAGTTTTCCTCTTGGTAGCGTGTCAGCCAAGCGGGATCATAGGTCGAGAGAATGACCGGATCACTGCCACTGGCACCAGTCTTGTGAAACCCCAGATAGGACAGGTTGTTCAGCCCCATATCCTGCGCCAAGACCTGCAACATTTCGGCGGGTTTGATGTCGGGGCGCTGTTCTTTCAATAGGAGGTAGCGGTCGGAAAGCGGTGTCACCATAGGGCGGCGTTCAAAAGCTCATGTGATTAAAAACTGAGCATTCAGTTAGGACACCTCAACCAGTGAGGGAACATGCCCGCCGTCGAATGATTTCCCGGAATAGGGGAAACGGGCCAAAACGTTGCAATTTTGTCCCGATGACCAAGGGTCAAGCGAAAGGGCCGCCCGACGAAAGGTCGGCACGTCCGCCTGCCCGCGAAGCGGTGCAGAGCATAAAGCGGCCCCCGCCCGAAAACCGATGCGCCCCTTACAAAAACACGATCGTCCAACACAGCGGACAGGGGCGCGGCTTCCGAAAGCGGGGACCGAAACAGAGCCAAATGGCAGGCCCTGTCAAAAGGTCGCGTCAGCCTGAGCGCGCATCTTATGTCTGACGGCCATTCAGCACAGCCGCAAACTCGGATAGCAAGATTCGCGCCGTCGATCTTCAAGCGTTTGTTATAGTTTGATTAAATTTCCGGCGTATCTTGACTGCGCGCGCCGGGGCGCGTCTGTAAAGCTGGTAATATTTATAGGTTTCGATGAATCGCCGCGGATAGGGGCGATACGGGCGCAGGCGATTTGACGCTGTTACAAAAGCTTCACTCGCGCAAAGCTTATTAATTCTTTAATTCATGAATTATGGAACAAGTGATCCCCAACCGCCTTGCCACCCTCGGCCACCCCCAACGGCTTGCGCTGTTTCGGCTGCTCATGCGCCGCTACCCTGACAGGGTGCCTGCGACCGAACTGGCGCAGGCGCTCGGCCTTAAACCCAACACCCTGTCGACCTATATCGGCGCGCTGATGCAGGCGGGGCTGGTGAGCCAAGAACGGCAGGGCACATCCCTGCGCTATGCGATCGATATCGGGGCCGCGCGCGACACCATCGGCTACCTGCTGAACGACTGCTGCCGTGGTCGGCCCGAAATTTGCCTCCCCCTCACCTCTTCAGATGGAAACGCCCCCATGACCGACGACAAGTTCAACGTCCTGTTCATCTGCACCGGCAATTCCGCCCGGTCGATCTTTGCCGAGAGCATCCTGCGCGACCTCGCAGGGGACCGGTTCAACGTCTATTCCGCAGGCACCCGCCCGCAGTCTGAGCTGAACCCTTTTGCCGTCGAAGTGCTCGAACAAAAGGGCCATGACGTGGCCCACCTCAGGTCAAAGCATATCTCTGAGTTTCAGGCCGCGGATGCGCCGGCCTTCGACTTCGTCTTTACCGTCTGCAATCAGGCGGCCAATGAGGAATGCCCCACATGGCCGGGCCAGCCAATCACCGCCCATTGGGGCCTGCCCGACCCGGTCAAGGTCGAAGGCTCCGACGCGGAAAAGAGCCTCGCCTTCCAGCAGGCCTATGGCACCCTGCGCAACCGGATGCTGGGCTTTACCAGCCTGCCGCTTACCTCGCTCGACCGTATCTCGCTGCAAAAGGCGCTGGATGACGCTGGCCAAACCGACAAAGAAGGAACTCCCGCATGACCACCTACGCGATCAACGGCCTTGGCCGTATTGGCAAGCTCGCCCTGAAACCCCTGCTGGACCAAGGGGCTGAGATTGCATGGATCAACGATGCGGTGGGCGACCCCGAGATGCACGCGCATCTGCTGGAATTCGACACGGTGCACGGGCGCTGGCAAGCCGATTTCGCACATGACGCCGACAGCGTGACGATCAACGGTACCCGCCTGCCCTTCATCGGCACGCGCGACCTCGGCGCGCTGCCGCTTGACGGGGTGGATGTGGTGATCGACTGCACCGGCGTCTTCAAGACCGAGGCGAAACTCGCCCCCTATTTCGAAGCCGGGGTGAAGAAGGTGGTGATCTCGGCCCCGGTAAAAGACGGGGATGCGGCCAATATCGTTTATGGCGTCAATGATGATGTCTATGATCCCGCACGGCACCGGATCGTCACGGCGGCAAGCTGCACGACCAACTGCCTCGCTCCGGTGGTGAAGGTCATCCATGAGGCGCTGCGGATCAAACACGGCTCCATCACCACGATCCACGATGTGACCAACACACAAACCATCGTCGACCGCCCCGCCAAAGACCTGCGCCGCGCCCGTTCGGCCCTGAACTCCCTGATCCCAACGACCACGGGCAGCGCTACGGCGATCACCCTGATCTACCCCGAGCTCAAAGGCCGGCTGAACGGCCATGCGGTGCGGGTGCCGCTGCTGAACGCCTCGCTGACTGACTGTGTCTTTGAGGTGGAGCGGGAGACGACCGTGGAAGAGGTGAACGCCCTGTTCAAGGCCGCGGCCGAAGGAGAGTTGAAAGACATCCTTGGCTATGAGGAGCGCCCGCTGGTCTCGACCGATTACACCAATGACACGCGGTCCAGCATCGTCGATGCGCCCTCCACCATGGTGGTGAACGGGACGCAGGTAAAAATCTACGCGTGGTACGACAATGAGATGGGCTATGCCCACCGTCTGGCCGATGTGGCGCTGATGGTCGGGGCAAGCCTGTGAGCCAGAGCGCGACCCGCCCTGAGGGGCTTTCGGCCTATATCGCGGTCACGGCGGCCTATTGGGCCTTCATGCTGACCGATGGCGCGTTGCGCATGTTGGTACTGCTGCATTTTCACCGGCTTGGCTTTTCGCCGGTGCAACTGGCCTATCTCTTTGTGCTGTATGAGATCGCGGGCGTTGTCACCAACCTCTGCGCGGGCTGGATCGCGGCGCGCTTCGGGCTGGCCTCGACGCTCTATGCGGGGCTGGGGTTGCAGATCGTGGCGCTGCTGGCGCTGGCGCAGCTTGACCCCACATGGGCGGTTGGGGCCTCGGTCGTGTTCGTGATGCTGGTGCAGGGGGCCAGCGGCGTGGCCAAGGATTTGGTCAAAATGTCATCGAAATCCGCCGTCAAACTGCTCGCCCCGGCTGAGGATGGCGGGCTGTTTCGCTGGGTGGCGCTGCTGACCGGTTCCAAGAACATGGTCAAAGGCTTGGGCTTTTTGCTTGGCGCAGCCCTGCTGGCGACGCTTGGCTTTGTCTGGGCGGTGCTCGGCATGGCCGCGATCCTTGCGCTGATCTTGCTCGCCGTGCTGACCGCCATGCCGCGCGGCCTGCCCAAGGGCCGCAAGGGGGCGAAGTTCTCGGAAGTCTTCTCCAAATCCGCCAATGTGAACTGGCTCAGCGCGGCGCGGGTGTTTCTTTTCGGCGCGCGGGACGTGTGGTTTGTGGTGGGCATCCCGATCTATTTTTACGCGGTCCTTTCGGATGGCACGGAGGAAAGCAACCGCGCGGCCTTTTTCATGATCGGCACCTTTATGGCGGTCTGGGTGATCCTCTACGGGTTGGTGCAAATCTACGCCCCACGCCTGCTCCGCGCAAAATCCCGCCCGGCAGGCGACCTGATCTCAGCCGCGAAGGGCTGGGCGTGGTCGCTTGCCGCCGTGCCCGCGGCGCTGACGCTGGCGGCGCTGTTCAGCGACGGGCCGCAGGGCTGGCTTACCGTGACGCTTGTGATCGGCCTCTTGGCCTTTGGCGCGGTCTTTGCGGTGAACTCATCGCTGCATTCCTACCTCATCCTCTCTTTCACCAAGGCTGAGCGGGTGACGATGGATGTGGGGTTTTACTACATGGCCAATGCCGCCGGGCGGCTCTTGGGCACGCTGATGTCGGGGCTGAGCTATCAGATTGGCGGCCTGCCCTTGATGCTGGGCGCGGCGGCGATCATGGTGGCCCTGTCGGCGCTTCTGGTCGGGTTCTTGAAACCCGACCAGAGTTAGCCCTCAGCCCACCTTGCTGGCGCGACCGTTGCTTTCATCGGCCTGCGTATAGGCGTTCATCGCCGCGACTGCGCCTGCGTCCCAGATGAGCGAAAGCCAAGCGACAAAGGCATCGCGGAACGCCTCAGCCTGCGCCAGATCACCGTAGAGGCGCTCTTGCTCAAGCCACGCTTCGGGCCGCTCCCGCGCGGCCTGCGCCACGGCTTTCAGCGCGTCCCAAATGGGATCATTCGCCGCAATCTCCGTGCCATCTTCGCGCGCGCCCGCACACATCCGCGCCCAGAGCGCTTCGACCAAGGCCAGACCGCTGACCGAACGCCCCGCCGCCAGTTGATCCCGCAGGATCGGCAGGACAAAGCCCGTGTGCCGGGCCGAACCATCAAAGGCGACGCGGCGGGTGGTGTCGACGATGCGCGGGTTCGAGAAGCGCTGTTCGATCAGTTCGAGATAGGCCAGTGGCGTCATGCCCGGCACCGGGGCGACCGTCTGGGTGATCTCTTTGGCCTGCACGCGGTGGAACATCGCGCGGATCGCCGGATGCGCCATAGTGCCGGAAATCGTCTCAATCCCCAGCACCTCACCGACATTGGCCAAGACCTGATGGCCCGCATTGAGGATGCGGATCTTCATCTTCTCATAGGCGTGCACCTCGTCCGAGAAGGTCGCCCCTACCTGATCCCAATCCGGGCGGCCTGCGCAGAAGTCGTCTTCGATCACCCATTGGCGGAAGGCTTCATGGGTGACCGGGGCGGCGTCGTTCACACCGAATTCCCGCGCCTGCGCGATCTCGGCGGGGCCGGTGGCCGGGGCGATGCAATCGACCATGGAGTTGGGGAAACTGGCGTTTGCCTCGATCCAATAGGCCAGTGCCGGGTCGGACATGCGCGCCAGCGACACGACCGCTTGGCGCAGGATATCGCCGTTGCCTTGCAGGTTGTCACAGCTCAGCCCCGTGAACGGCCCCTGCCCCGCATCCCGGCGCAGCCGCAGGGCCGCGACGATGGCCCCAAAGGCGGTGCGCGGGGTTTCGGGATGGGCCGCGTCATGGACGATATCCGCGTGAGCCGCGTCAAAACCCTTGCTTACGGGGTCGATGTAATAGCCGCTTTCCGTGACCGTCAGCCCGACGATGCGAATGGCCGGATCGGTCATGGCGCGGATCAGGGCGCCGTTGCCCTCTTCGATCGGCAGGTAGTCGATCATCGAACCCACAACCTCGGCCGAGGTCTGCGCGGGGTCGAGTTCGATCAACGTCGTCAAACAATCCTGCGCCAAGAGCTTCTCACGCATGGCCGCATCATAGGGGCGCACGCCCGCGCCGAGGATCGCCCAGTCATGCGCTTGGCCGTTCTGCATCAAACGGTGCAGATACCACGCCTGATGCGCGCGGTGGAAATTGCCCACGCCGATATGCACGATACCGGCAGTCAGGGCGCTGCGGTCATAGCTGGGGTGGGCGATGTCGAGATCACCCAGCGTCGCGTTCGAGAGGTCTACCAGTTTATCCATGATCCACATCCTTAAAGGGCCGCGCACCGGGGAAAGGGTGCGGGGGTCGGCCTGTCATTTCTGCCGCTTGCATTACTCGACCCGAAGGCCCTGCGCGTCGAACCGGTGCAGCTTGTCCGCCTGTGGGGTCAGGAAAATCCGGTCCCCATGTCGGACCGACAATTCCCCATCCACGCGCACGGTCATCGGGTCGCAGCCCGCTACGCCATGGACGTGCAAGAAGGTGTCGGAGCCCAGATGCTCGGCCACGCCGATGGTGCCCTCCCATGCGCCTTCGGTGGTGGAGACGTCGAAATGCTCGGGCCGGATGCCGATGGTCGGCGCGCCACGCGCTTCGGCTTCGGCGCCCTTGATCAGGTTCATCTTGGGCGAGCCGATGAAGCCCGCGACGAATTCGTTGCGCGGCTTGTAGTAAAGCTCCAGCGGGGAACCGACCTGTTCGATATGGCCCGCCCGCAGCACGACGATCTTGTCGGCCATGGTCATCGCTTCGACCTGATCGTGGGTGACGTAGATCATCGTCGTGGCCAACCGCTTGTGCAGCTCGCTGATCTCAAGCCGCATGCCCACCCGCAGCGCGGCGTCGAGGTTCGACAGCGGCTCGTCGAAAAGGAAAGCGGAAGGCTCCCGCACGATAGCACGGCCAATGGCGACCCGCTGGCGCTGACCGCCAGACAATTGGCCCGGACGGCGGTCAAGATAGTCGGTGAGGTTCAGCGCCTTGGCAGCCGCTTCGATCCGGCGCTGCTGTTCCTCCGCCGGAACGCCCGCCATTTTCATCGGAAAGGCGATGTTCTTGCGCACCGACATATGCGGATAAAGCGCGTAGGATTGGAACACCATCGCCAGACCCCGTTTCGCGGGCGGCACGTTAGTCGCATCGGTGCCGTCGATCTCGATATGGCCCGAGGTGATGTCCTCCAGCCCGGCGATCAGCCGCAGCAGGGTCGATTTACCGCAGCCCGAGGGGCCGACAAAGACCGTGAACTCGCCATCTTCGATGGTCAGATCAAGGGGCGGAATGACTTCCACATCGCCGAAGCTTTTGGAAACCTGATTGAGTTTGATTTGTCCCATGTGACTGTCCCTTGCTTACTTGACCGCGCCGAAAGTCAGGCCGCTGACGAGTTGTTTCTGGCTGAACCAGCCGAGGATGAGGATTGGCGCGATGGCCATGGTGGAGGCCGCGCTGAGCTTGGCGTAGAAGAGGCCCTCGGGGCTGGAATAGCTCGCGATGAAGGCGGTGAGCGGCGCGGCCTTGGCCGCGGTGAGGTTGAGCGTCCAGAAGGCTTCGTTCCATGCGAGGATGAAGTTCAACAGCAGGGTGGAGGCAATGCCCGGCACCGCCATGGGGGTGAGGACGTAAAGCACCTCTTCGCGCAGGCTTGCCCCATCCATCCGGGCCGCCTCCAAGATCTCACCGGGGATTTCGCGGAAGTAGGTGTAGAGCATCCAGACGATGATCGGCAGGTTGATGAGCATTAGGATGATGACCAGTGCGATCTTGCTGTCGAGCACGCCAAACTGGATGCAGAGCAGATAGATCGGGTAGAGCACGCCCACCGCGGGCAGCATCTTGGTCGAGAGCATCCAGAGCAGGATATCCTTGGTCCGCTTGCCGGGGACGAAGGCCATCGACCATGCGGCAGGCACCGCGATCATGATGCCAAGGATGGTCGAGCCGCCCGCAATGACGATGGAGTTCCACAGGAAGCGCCCGTAGTTCGACCGTTCCAGAACCGCCTCGTAATTCGCCAGCGTCCAGTCGAAGCCGAGGAAGATTGGCGGGTCGGCGATGGCCTGTGCTTCGGTCTTGAAGCTGGTGAGGATGGTCCAAAGGATGGGGAAGAAGATCAGGAAACCAATGCCCCAAGCGAGGGCCGTGTTGACGATCTTGCGTTGTCTGGTGACTGCGCGTGCCATGATGTCTCCTCCTCAGGCGTCCAGGTTCTTGCCGACGATGCGCATCAGGAAGATGGCGACGATATTGGCGAGAATGATTGCATAGACACCGCCCGCCGATCCGAGGCCGATGTTCTGGCTTTCCAGCACGCGCTGGAAGATGAGATAGGTCAGTGTTTTGGTGCCAAAGGCCCCGCCCGTGGTCACGAAAATTTCCGCGAAGATCGACAAGAGAAAGATCGTCTGGATCAGGATCACCACGGTGATCGCGCGGCCCAGATGCGGCAGGGTGATATAGGCGAAACGTTTGGTCACCGGCGCGCCGTCCATCTCGGCGGCGTCAAGCTGCTCGCGGTCGAGCGACTGGATCGCGGTGAGCAGGATCAGCGTCGCGAAGGGCAGCCATTGCCAGGATACGATAATGATGATCGACGAGAGCGAGGCTTGGCTCATCCATTGCACCGGGGTGGCGCCAAAAAACTCCCACAGATGCGCGAACAGGCCATAGTTCGGGTCCATGAACATGTTCTTCCACACCAGCGCCGACACAGTGGGCATGACGAAGAAGGGCGCGATGACAAGGATGCGGACAAAGCCCTGCCCCCACATCGGCTGGTTCAACAGAAGGGCAAGCAGGATGCCGAGGCAGACCGTGATCGCCAGCACACCGCCGACGATGATCAGCGTGGTCATCACCGAGGGCCAGAAGGAACTGGAGGTGACGAAGCGCAGGTAGTTGTCGAAGCCGACCCAACCCAGATCACCGCCGCGCATCGGCAGGTATTTCTTGAAAGAGAAGTAGAGCGTCATGGTCAGCGGGATGAGCATCCATCCAAGCAGCAAGACCACCGCCGGGGCCATCATCAGGCGTGCCGCTGATCGGGAATGTTGGGTAGCCATCGGGCACATCTCCTCTGCCGGCGGCGAAGGCCGCGTTTAGGTGAAGGGTATCATATCGGGTGGTGGGGCGGAAAAGGGCGGCGCAGGCCGCCGCCCTTTAGGCTGTGAAGCGGCGGCTTAACGGTAGCCAGCGGCTTCCATTGCGTCGTTGGTCAGGTCTTGGGCCTTCTCAAGCGCCTCTTCGACAGTCTGCTGACCGGCATAGGCGGCAGAGAACTCTTGGCTCACGTCGGTCGCGATGCCTGCAAACTCGGGGATCGCGGCGAACTGAACACCGACGTAAGGAGTCGGATCGACGGTGGAGTTCTCAGGATCGGCCGAGAGGATCGAGTCGAGCGTCATCTGCGCGAAGGGCACTTTCTGGTACTCGGGGTTCTCGTAAAGCGATTTGCGCGCACCGGGAGGGACGTTCGCCCAGCCTTCGTTCTCGGCGACCATCTCGATATAGTCTTTAGAGGTGGCCCATTCGATGAACTCTTTCGCGGCATCTTCTTTCTGAGTGCCTGCCGGGATTGCCAGCGCCCATGCCCAGAGCCAGTTGGAGCGTTTGCCAAGACCCGTGTCCGGTGCCAGCGCAAAGCCAACCTTGTCGGCCACGGTGGAATCCTCAGGGTTGGTCACGAAGGAGGCCGCCACGGTGGCGTCGATCCACATGCCGCATTTGCCCTGTTGGAACAGCGAGAGGTTCTCGTTGAAACCGTTGGAGGCATAGCCCGCCGGGCCGCTTTCATCCATCAGGTCTTTGTAGAAGTTGATCGTATTGGCCCATGCCTCGGTATCGAACTGGGCGTTCCAGTCTTCATCGAACCAACGCGCGCCAAAGGAGTTGGACATCGCCGTGATCAGCGCACCGCCCTCGCCCCAACCGGCCTTGCCGCGCAGGCAGATGCCGTTGATGTCGTTCTCACGATCGGTCATGGCGGCGGCGGCTTCGCGGATGAATTCCCATGTCGGGTCTTTCGGCATTTCCATGCCGGCTTTTTCCATCAGGTCGGTGCGGTACATGATCATGGAGCTTTCGCCGTAGAACGGTGCCGCATAAAGCGTGCCGTCATGGCTCAGACCACCGGCCATGGCGGGCAGGATATCGTCTGCGTCGTATTCTTCGCTGAGGTCGTCCAGCGGCACCAGCCAGCCGTTCGCGCCCCAGATCGGCGTCTCATACATGCCGATGGTCATGATGTCGAAAGAGCCACCTTTGGTCGAGATGTCGGTGGTGACGCGCTGGCGCAGCACGTTCTCTTCCAAGGTGACCCACTCCACTTCGTGGCCGGTCTCTTCGGTGAACTTGTCGGTGTAGCCTTGCATGCGGATCATGTCGCCGTTGTTTACGGTGGCGATGGTGATCGTCTCGGCAACCGCGCCGCCCGCCATGATCAGGCCCAAGGCCGTCGCGGCGTAAAGTGATTTATCGCAGAACATCGATAGTTCCTCCCTCTATAGATGATGAACCGAGACTAACGACCCACGCAACGCGCAGTCAAATTAAATTTTACGCGCGACAACTATTTTCTGAGCAACTTGCGAACTCAATGGCTTAGGCAGAGGCGCGCATCACCAGCTTGCCGTCAAATAGCGTTTCTTCGCGCTCGGTCAGCCGGGTTTCGCTTTCGATGATGCGAAACAGGGTACTGGCGGCACGATTCGCGATGGCCCCGTAATCCTGCGCGATGGTGGTCAGCGGCGGGCAAGTATAGCGCGAGAACGGGTGGTCATCCTGCCCCGCGATCCGCATGGCGCAATCCTTGCCATGCCCCACGCGCAGCCCCATCCCATAGGCCGCCGAGAGCATCCCGATGGCCAGACGGTCGTTCGAGCAGAGCACCGTATCCGTCTCGAACGCCCCCGCCGAGATCAGCTTGCCGCCCTCGGTCGCGCCGATCTCTTCAAAATTCCAGCCCTCCCCCGGCACCTGATGGATATGCGGCGCAAAGCCGTGCCGCTCCATCGCTTCCAAATAGGCTTGGCGGCGCTTGTTGGCGTTGGGGTTGCTGGGGGTCTTCATCTCGAAAAAACAGGGCGGCTCACCGCTGCGGCAGAGGTATTCGACGATCAATTCAACGCTCTGGAAGTTGTCCGTGCCGACGAAAGCCTCGCAAACCCCTTCGACATTGGCGTCAAAGGCCACCACTGGCACGTCCTTGCAAAAGCGCTCGATCTCGTCACGGTCCGAGGCTTTGCCGAAGGGCGCCAGCAGCACGCCCGCCGGTTTCAGCGCCCGAAGCGAGTCGAGATTGGCGCGCTCCTGCGCCGGGTTGCCGTGCGAACTGAGCAAGATCGGGCTATAGCCCTCGGCCAGACAGGCCAGTTCCACCTCGCGGCCAATCTCGGAAAAGAACGGGTCGGCGAGGTTGGGCACGACCACGCCGATGTTGCGGGTTTTGCGGCGGTTCTGGTTCACCGCATAGACGTTCGGGCGATAGTCATACTGGCTCAGCGCCGCTTCGATCCGCTCGCGGGTCGAGCGCCGCACGCTGTCGGCATCGTTAAAGTATTTCGACAGAGTGGGCCGCGAAATGCCGCTCACGGCGGCAAACTCCTCCATATTGCGGATCTTCTGCTGGCCCATCTTAACCCTCCCTTGACGAAACGCTGCGCGCGTAAACTAAAGTCAATATAGAGATAAGTTCGTCCAGCCAGCAAGGGGTTGGTGGCGTCAGGCTTTCCGCGGCCCTCTGGGGTGCAACGGAAAGCCCGCGCCCGGCCCTCTTCCGGGGTTAACCGGCCTTGCCCAATTGCGCTGCGGCGCGGGCCAGCGCTTCGATCCCCGCCCAGTCCCCGGCATCGATCAGCTTCTTCGGCGCGACCCAGCTGCCGCCCGCGCAAAGCACATTTGGCAGGCTCAGGTAGCTTTCCGCATTGTCGGGGCTGACCCCGCCCGTCGGGCAGAAGGTGATCTGCGGCAGAGGCGCGCCGATGGCCTTGAGCGCAGGCGCCCCGCCCGAGGCTTCGGCGGGAAAGAACTTCAGCATGTCATAGCCGCGCGCGAACAACTGCATCGCCTCGCTCGCCGTGGCGGCGCCGGGCAAGAGGGGCAGATCTTCCTCTTCGCAGGCCGCGATCAACGCGTCGGTGGCACCGGGGGAGACGCCAAAGGTCGCCCCCGCCCGTTTCGCTGCACGCACATCTTCGGGGGTGACCAGCGTCCCCGCCCCCACGTGGCCGCCCGCGACTTCGGCCATGGCGGCAATCGCGTCGAGGGCGGCAGGGGTGCGCAGGGTCACTTCCAAAGCAGGCAGCCCGCCCGCAACCAGTGCCTCGGCCAAGGGGCGGGCGTCGGCGACATCTTCGATCACCAACACGGGCACGATCGGGGCAAGCGCACAGATTTCGCGGGTGCGACCGCTGGCGTCTTTTGCAGTAAGGGTCATGGATCAACCTCCAAAAATGGTTGCGCCGGTGGTAGCAGAACCGACTGTGTCGCGGAACATAGCGAACAACTCGCGCCCCGTCCCGGCATGGTAAGCAGAAAGATCAGCGGTGACGTTGGGACGGTCGTCGAATCCTTCGGCCAGCACGTCGAGCGTCCCTGCCACGGCATCAACCCGCAGCAGATCACCGTCCTGCACCCGCGCGATGGGGCCACCGTCGACCGCCTCGGGGCTGACGTGGATCGCCGCAGGCACTTTGCCCGACGCGCCCGACATGCGCCCATCAGTGACCAGCGCCACCTTCTGCCCGCGCCCCTGAAGGATCGACAGAAGCGGCGTCAGGCTGTGCAATTCGGGCATGCCGTTGGCCTTGGGCCCTTGGAAACGGACGACGACGACCAGATCGCCGGTCAGCTCTCCGGCCTTGAAGGCCGCCTTCACCTCGTTCTGATCTGCAAAGACTCGCGCCGGGGCTTCGATAACGTGATGTTCGGGCGCCACGGCAGAGACCTTCATACAGGCGGTGCCCAGCGACCCCGCCATGCGGCGCAGCCCGCCGGTGGGCTGGAAAGGATCGCTGGCGGGGCGGAGGATCTTCTCGTTCAGGCTCTCGCCTGCGCCCTTCTCCCAGATCAGCCCATCGGCCTTCAGCTTCGGCTCGGCGGTGTAATGCTCCAGCCCCTGCCCGGCGACGGTCTGGGTATCGGGGTGCAGATGGCCGGAGTTGAGCAATTCGCCGATCATATAGCCCAAGCCCCCGGCGGCGTGGAAATGGTTCACATCCGCCAGACCGTTGGGATAGACCCGCGCCAGCAGCGGCGTGACATCGGAGATGTCCGAGAAATCCTCCCAATCCAGAATAATCCCCCCGGCCCGCGCCATGGCGATGAGGTGGATCAGCAGGTTGGTCGACCCACCAGTGGCGTTGAGCCCGACGATCCCGTTCACGAAGGCCTTTTCATCCAGGACCGAGGCGACGGGGGTGTAATCATTGCCCAAAGCGCTCAGCGCCAGCGCGCGTTTCGCGCCTTCTTGGGTCAGCGCATCGCGCAAAGACCCGTTCGGCGGCACAAAGCTCGCCCCCGGCAGGTGCAGCCCCATGAACTCCATCAACATCTGGTTGGTGTTGGCGGTGCCGTAAAAGGTGCAGGTGCCCGGCCCGTGATAGGCGGCCATCTCGGCGGCCATCAGCGCGTCGCGCCCGACTTCGCCCGCGGCGAACTGCTGGCGCACCTTGGCTTTCTCATCATTCGACAGCCCGCTTTCCATCGGCCCGGCGGGCAGGAAGACGGCCGGCAGATGGCCAAAGGCCTGCGCTGCGATCACCAGCCCGGGCACGATCTTGTCGCAGACCCCAAGAAAAACCGCCGCGTCAAAAGTGTTGTGGCTGAGCGACACCGAGGCCGCCAAGGCAATCACATCGCGCGAGAAAAGCGACAGTTCCATCCCCGCTTCGCCTTGGGTCACCCCGTCGCACATCGCGGGCACCCCGCCCGCGACCTGCGCGGTGCCCCCCGCCGCACGCACGGCCTCGCGGATCAGATCGGGGTAGCGCTCAAACGGCTGATGCGCCGAAAGCATGTCGTTATAGGTCGTCACGATCCCGAGGTTGCCCGCGCTGGTGGTCGCCAGCCGGTCCTTATCCGCGCCAGAGGCGGCATAGGCATGGGCCTGCCCGCTACAGGAAAGATGCGCGCGGGCCGGACCCTTTGCGCGGGCGGTTTCCATCCGGTCGAGGTAGGGCCGCCGGGTCGCCTCGCTGCGGGCGATGATGCGGTCGGTGACGCGGTCAATCGTGGAATGCAGGGTCATGTCTCGTCCTTTCGTGTGATCTCGCGCCAGCGGCGGCCGTCGCGGTGCATCAGCATCAGCGCCTCTTCGGGGCCGGAGCTGCCGGGGTCATAGGGGTACGGGGGTTGCCGGGTCTCTTCCCAGCCGTGAATGATCGGATCGGCCCAGGCCCAAGCGGCTTCGACCTCGTCCCCGCGCATGAAGAGCGTTTGATCGCCGCGGATCACATCCATGATCAGCCGCTCATAGGCGTCCTGCGGGGTGCCCTGTTCGCCCAAGGCATCGGCAAAGGTCATATCCAGCGCCACTTCGGCCAGACGCATGCCGCCGGGGCCGGGGTCTTTGATGGTGTTGCGCAGGGTGATGCCCTCATCCGGTTGCAACCGGATGATCAGCGCATTGCCCTTGTGGCCCTCCGTCGCGGGGAAGATCATATGCGGCGGGTCGCGGAAGATCACCGCGATCTCGGAACTGCGCCCGCGCAGCTTTTTGCCCGTGCGCAGGTAGAAGGGCGTGCCCGCCCACCGCCAATTGGCGATCTTCACCTTCATTGCGACAAAGCTTTCGGTGCGGCTGTCGGGGTCGCCCGCATGGTCGCGGTAGCTGCCCGCGCCATTGGCGGCGCGGTACTGGCCCCGGGCGATATCCTTCTGCGCCACAGGCTCCAGCGCCTCAATCACCTTCACCTTCTCATCGCGCACCGCGTTGGGGTCAAAACGCGAGGGCGGCTCCATCGCCGTCAGACACAGCAGTTGCATCAGGTGGTTCTGCACCATGTCGCGCATGGCGCCCGATTTATCGTAGTATTCGCCCCGCCCTTCGACACCGAGGCTTTCAGACACGGTGATCTGCACATGGTCGATATGGGTGGAATTCCACAGCGGCTCCCACAGCGCATTGGCGAAACGCAGCGCCATGAGGTTCTGCACCGTCTCTTTGCCAAGGTAATGGTCGATCCGGTAAATCTGGCTTTCGTCGAAATTGGCGCGCAGATCGGCGTTCAGCGCCTGCGCGGTTTCCAAATCATGGCCAAAAGGCTTTTCGACGACGATGCGGCTTTCGGCGGTGGCGATGCCGTGGTCATGCAGCTTGCCACCGATCGTGCCGAAGAGCGACGGCGAGACCGAGAGGTAGAAGGCCCGCACCACATCATCGCGCATCAGGTCTTTGAGGTCCGCCCAGCCCGCATCGCCCGAGGCATCCACGCGCACGTAATGTACCATGCCAAGGAACCGCTCCAAGGCGGCGCTCTCTTGTGCCAGCTTGGGGGCGAACTCCAGTAGGCTGTCGCGGATCATCTTGCGAAAGGCCTCGGCGTCAAGCTCGGAACGGGCCGCGCCGACGATCCGCGAAGCCTCTGGCATCTGGCCGACGGTGAAGCGGTGGAACAGACCGGGCAGGATCTTGCGACGGGCAAGATCGCCGGTCGCGCCGAAAATGACGAGGTCGAAAGGATCAACGGGGATTACGCGCGATACCATGGGGTCAGCCCTCCTAACTGCGCAGGTGCGCTACGGCACCCTGTTTTCGATTGCCCAAAGCCATCGCCATCCCCTTCGCGCCCTCCTCCGGGCGGTCACTGGTAGCGCTAACATATTTGAGCGAAAAAGATAGGCGGTTCTTCAACGTTTCATATTTCCTCTACCCAAGGCGGGTTCGCCCCGGCCCGCGAAACGGTCACGGCGGCAACCCGCGCGCCATAGGCCAGCGCTTCGGACAGCACCTCTGGTGCAAGGGTGCCGAGAGCGTATTTATGCAACTGCCCAAGCTCCGACATCTTGGCCAGAACGCCTGCGTTGAACGTGTCGCCCGCGCCGACCGTATCGACGATTTCGGCTTTGACGGCGGGCACTTGCACCTCTTCGCCATTCGCCAGATAGCCCGTTGCCCCCTCGCCCCCGCGGGTCAGGATGACAACCGATGGGCCCTTCTTTAGCAACTCGGCCACCTTGTCGCGCAGCGACAGCGGCGCGGGGTTGATCCAATTCAGGTCCTCATCCGACACCTTCACGATATCCGACAGCGCCAGCATCCGGTCGAGCCTTTGGCGATAGCGTTCGATATCCTTGATAAAACCGGGGCGGATGTTGGGGTCGATCATCACCGCGCGGCCCTCGGCGTTGCGCGCCAATAGCTCGGCATAGGCATCCGCCCCCGGCTCGCAGGCCAGACTGATCCCGCCAAAATAAAGCGCCGAAACCTCGCTGGACAAGGCAGGCATGTCCTCGGGCGTGACCATCCGTCCGGCGGAGTTTTCGTCATAGAAATCATAGGTCGCATGGCCGCCCACCAGCCGCACGAAGGCCAACGTCGTCGGCCGGTCGGACAGGACAACATGCGACACATCCACATGGCTTGCCTTCAACCCATCGACCAACTGCCGCCCGAACATGTCCGACGACAGGCCCGAGAGCATCCCCACCTGCGCGCCGAGCCGCCCCAATGCGATGGCCGTGTTGAACACCGCCCCGCCCGCATGGGGCACAAAGCCGTCAGGGCCCGCCTTGGTTGGGGTTGGGATCATATCGATCAGGGCTTCTCCGCAGCAAAGGATCATCTGTCAGCCTTTCAAAAATGCGTCACGGTCGACGAGGAAACGGTCCGAAAGCGGCAGGCTCGCCGCGCCGAGCGCGCGGGCGTCGCTGCCGACGGTGCCTTCGCGCAATTCGGGAAGGGCGACGCCCGGGAGGGGCCGGGCGGCGAGGTGGCGGCGGGTGCGGGCGACCAATTCGGCGCGAACCTCTGCGGGCACCGACCCGTCGATCATGACCGTGTCGAAATCAATCAGACATGTCGCGGCCCGGATCGCCTGCGCCAATGCCTCGGTCGTGCTGTCGAGCCATGGGTGCAAGATGTCATCGCCAAAGCCCCAAGCCGCCGGATCGCTCCACGGCGCGTGGCGCGTCTTTCCGGCCTTTTGCAAGGCGACCTCCAAAGTCGCCAAGGAAGCCACATCGACCAATTGCCGCGCCGCATCCCCGGCCAACGGCATGGAGCCGAGCGCCCCGGCATTGCCGCTTTTGCCGGTGTAGAGCTTGCTGTCCAGCACCAGCCCGCCGCCGACGAAATAGCCAATGTAGAAATAGAGGAAATCGCGCGGCTTGTCCTGCGCGCCAAAGACCAGTTCCGCCCCACAAGCGGCAGAGGTGTCATTGCAGATATAGATCGGCAGATCGACCAGTTCCGCCAAAGCCGCCTCGATATCAAAGGTCTGCCACGCGCTTAGATCGCCGCCCGCGACTTCCCATTCCCAGATGCCAAACGGCAGGGCCACGCCCAGCCCGGCCACCCGCGCCTGCTGCTCGGCGGAGAGAGAGGCGAGCGCGTCCTGCAAAGCGCGCGCCGCAAAGGCCATGACCGCATCGGGCGTGGGATGGGCATAGGTCTCGCTGCTGTGGCGGGTCACCTGCCCTTCGAAATCGGTCAGGATCAATTCGACGCTGCGCCGCCCGACCTTTAGCCCCAGAAAAAACGCGCCCTCGGCGTTCAGGCTGATCGGCACCGATGGTTGCCCGACCCGGCCCCGCACCCGCGCGCCTTTCTTCAGCAGACCCTCGGCTTCGAGGGCGCGCATGATGACGGATACGGTCTGCGCCGAGAGGCCCGTGAGCCGGGCAATCTCGGCCTTGGAGGTCGGCCCGCTGCGCCGGATGAGCGACAGGACCAGCCGTTCGTTATAGGCCCGCATCCCGCTTTGGTTCGAGCCGCGCGCGGCGCGGTCGGCGACTGTCTGTAGCTGCTGCAAACTGGCCTCCCCCGGTTCATGCGGCGTTTCACCGGAGAAATCCCAGATGGGAGCAAGTGAGTCAACGCTTAAATCAATCTGATTGATTTATTGCGCGATGAAGGGCCGACCGCCCAAAGGCGAGCGGCCCGCTTTTGCGGTTAATCTGCGACAGTGATCCCGGTTTTCCCCATATGGGACTTTTCGATGAAGGCCTCCTGCGCCTGCTTCAGGTCGCGCAGCGCGTAGGTTTCCGCCACGACGGGCCGGATTTCCCCGCGTTCGATATAGCCCACCAAATCGGCAAAAACGCTCGGCTCCTGCCGCGTGCTGCCCATCAGGGTCAGGTCCTTGAGGTAGAGCGTGCGCAGGTCCAACTCCACGATCGGCCCGGCAATCGCGCCCGAGGTCACATAGCGCCCGCGCGTCACCAGCGCGTCAAGCAGTTTGGGCCAACCCGCCCCGCCCACGAGGTCGAGCACCACGTCATAGCTGTCCTCCGGCAGGGCCGCATCCCGGTCGAAGGTCTCATCCGCGCCAAGCGCCTTCAGCGCCTCCATCTTGCCGGGGCTGGTCACCGCCGTCACATGCGCGCCGCGCCGTTTCGCCAGTTGCACCGCCGCCGAGCCGACCCCGCCAGATGCGCCGGTGATCAACACACGCTCGGCCCCCAAAGCGGCACGCTGGATCATTCCCTCGGCCGTCGAAAAGGCGCAGGGAAAGGAGGCGAGCTCAACGTCCGTGAGGGTGCTGTCGACCCGCAGCGCATTGCTGGCCTCGGCGGTGGCATATTCCGCAAAACCGCCGTCCCGCTCCGATCCGAAGGTGACGAGATCATCCGGCCCCGCGCCCGCCGGGCTGTACATGGGCCGGATCAAAACCCGTTCGCCGATGCGGTGCTGATCGACACCCGCGCCCACGGCCACGACCTCTCCGCAGCAATCGGCCCCTTGGATGCGCGGGAAACTCAGTGCGCCAGACCATCCGCCATCGGCGTCCGACGCGCCGCCGTAGCCTTCGCTCGCCGCCGAGCCGGTGTCGCCGCGCACCGCTTTGGAATACCAGCCCGTGCGCGTGTTCACATCCGTGTTGTTCACCGCCGCCGCGCCGACGCGAACCAGAACCTCACCTGCGGCGGGCTTTGGCAGCGCTAAATCCTCGCGCCACTCCAGCTTGTCCAAGCCGCCATGGCCGGTCAGCAGCATCGCTTTCATGGTCTTCGGTAGGGTCATCGCTCGGGCTCCTTCAGCGGCGGAATGGTTAAGTGTAGAATGATTGCTCTACTTGCGTAGGTAGAGCGTCCCCTCTACATCGTCAAGTATGACAGATACCAAAAGCAAGATCGCCGCCGGGCTGGAACGTGCCTTTGCCACCCGCGGCTTTGCCGAGCCCAGCGTCGAAGACCTGCGCGATGCGGCCGGGGTGAGCCTGCGCACGCTCTACAAATACACCCCCTCCCGCGCCGAAATGGTGCTGGCCGCGCTGGAGAACCGGCAGCAACGCTATCTGGCGCTGGTCTTCGGCGATCTGCCCGAGACCCCGACCAAGGCGCTTGAGGCAATTCTGACCCGCGTCGGGCAGTGGATGGCGACGGAAACCTCGCACGGCTGCCTGTTCCACGCCGCCGTCGCCGCCGACCCCGGCAGCGAAAAACTGCACGCCTTGCTGTCGCGCCATAAGGCCGAGGTCGCGGCCAAAGCCGCCGCAGCCGCCGATCTGCCGGGTGCGGAAACCGAGTTGCTGTTGATCCTCGAAGGGCTCACACAGACTTGGCCGCTGCGCGGGGCGCAGGCGGTGACTGCCGCGCAGCATTTGACCCAAACCCTGCTGCGCGATGCGCGCCAGCACCAATGACATGCTAGGGACGTTTTCATGATGCAGGGCCACCGCTGGGGCGTGATCGCCATCCTTTTCGCCGCTGTGGTCTGGGGCACGACCGGCACCGCTGCCACCTTCGCCCCCGAGGTCAGCGCCGCCGCCATTGGTGCCGCTGCCATGGGGCTCGGCGGGATCGCACAGGCCCTCTGGGCCGGGCGGGGCATCCTGAATCAACGGCGGCGGCTCTGGCGACAGCGCCGCCTGCTGATCATCGGCGCGCTGGCCGTGGCGGTCTATCCGCTGGCCTTTTACGGCGCGATGCGGCTGGCGGGGGTGACGGTGGGCACGGTCATCACCATCGGCTCTGCCCCGCTGCTTTCGGCGCTCATCGAATACCTGTTGGATGGCCGCCGCCTGACCCTGCGCTGGTCCTTCGGCGCGGCGGTCGGGCTGATCGGCATGGGGCTGATCTGCTTGGCCGAAGGCGATGCCCATGGCAGCGCGGTAAGCGCGCCTTCCGTGCCTCTGGGCGTTTTGCTGGGTCTGATCGGCGGCTTCACCTATGCGCTTTATTCATGGAGCGCGCGGAGGATGATGTTGCAAGGCACCGGCTCTGCCGTGGCCATGGGGGCGACCTTTGGGCTGGGCGGGCTCTTGCTGATGCCGGTGCTGGCGATCTCAGGCGGGGCGTTTCTGGCCTCTTGGACCAACGCCGCGGTGGGGCTCTACATGGCCGCCGTACCGATGTTTCTGGGCTATATCGCCTTCGGCTACGGCCTCGCCCGGGTGGAGGCGAGCACGGCCACCGTGATCACACTGTTCGAGCCGGTCGTCGCGGCGGTGCTGGCCGTGGTCATCGTGGGCGAACGCCTGCCCCCGCAGGGCTGGGTCGGCGTGGCGTTGGTGATCGGCTGTTTGGCCATCATCACCCTGCCCGCCCCGCGACGGCTGCGGCGGCACACACCTGCCCCGCCGCCACGCGCCACCTAGAGGGCCGCTGCCGCTAAAGCTGATCCGGCGGCGCCTCGCCCCGGAAGAAATGGTCGAGATTGTCCAGCGCCTTGAAACCCATCGCATCACGGGTGGCCACGGTGGCGCTGCCGACATGGGGCATCATCATCACGTTATCATGGGCCGCAAAGGCCGGGTTGCCGCCCGGCTCGGTCACGAAGCAATCCAACCCCGCCGCGCCGACATGGCCCGAGGTGAGCGCGTCGAGCAGCGCCGCCTCATCCACCAGATTGCCCCGCGCGGTGTTGACGATCACGCAGCCCTTGGGCAACCGCGCCAAGCGCGCGGCGTTCATGAGGCCCACCGTCTCGGGCGTGGCGGGGCAGTGCAGCGAGAGGAAATCCGAGACCGCCAGCAGATCGTCCAATTCGGCGTGATAAGTCGCCCCCGCCTCCGCCTCCGGGTCAAGACGGCGGCGGTTGTGGTAATGGATCTGCATATCCAACCCGCGCGCCTTGCGGGCAAAGGCCCGGCCCACGCCGCCCATTCCGATGATGCCAAGCCGCGCGCCGGAAAGCTGTTTGCCCACCAGCATCGCAGGCGACCACGACTGCCACTTCCCGCTGCGCACCAGCCGGTCCCCGGCCACTGCGTGACGGGCCGCGCCCAGCATCAACATCAGCGCCAGTTCCGCCGTGGCATCCGACAAAACACCGGGCGTGTTCGTCACCACGATCCCCCGCGCCTTGAGGCTGGGCAGATCGCAGTGATCGACGCCCACGGAATGGTTCGCGATGATCTTGAGCCGAGGGTCGAGCCGGGCCACCACATCGGCGCTGAAATGTTCGGAATGACAGGGGATCATGCCATCGACCCGCGCGCTCATCGCAATGATGTCCTCGGCGCTGCCGGGCTTGTCGGCGGGATCCCAGATCACCTCGTAATCCCGCCGCGCGCGGTCGAGCGTGGCCTCTGACAGCTGCCGGGTGATCCAAATGACAGGTTTGCCCATGGCTCAGTCCCGATCTTTCCGACTGGAGGTGAAAAAGTCATAGGCCACAAAGGCCAAGGTCACCGCGACGATGATGATCAGGTCGATGCTGGGCACCTCAACGGCGAGGATCAGCAAAAACACCGCAATCGCGGCAAAGGCGAGCAGGGCAAGTAGGCGGTTCATGGTCTCATCCTCATTCAGTTGCACCATCGGCCCAATCGAAAAGCCACTGGGCGCTGCGCATCAGACGCCCATCCTGGCCGTGACCGCCGACCAGTTGCACTCCCATCGGCAAGCCCTCTTCCGAGGTCATCAACGGCAGCGACACACAGGGGCTGCCGCAGAGCGTCCAAAGACCGTTGAAAATCGGATCGCCGGTGGTCTCCAACCCACGCGGCGCGGGGCCGGTGGCTGCGGGGCAGAGCAGCACGTCGCAACGGGTCAGCAACTCTTCCAGCGCGGCGGTCAGCACCTTGGGCAAATCGCGGGCCGATTGGAAATCGCGGGCCAGCACCTTATTGCCCGCCTCCATCGCCTCCCGCGCCACGGGTGAGAGCAGCTCGGCCCCGTCGCGCAGATAGGGGTAGAAGTGATAGGCCATCTCGGCAAAATTGATGCGTTTGCGCGCTTCGGCAGCCTCGCTAAAGACCGGCGGCAGGGGCATCTCGAAAGCCTGATCGCCAAGGGCTGCGACCAGTTCCTCAAAAGCGGCGTGCAGCTGCGGATCGGCCTCCTCCCACCCCGGCGGGCGGACAAAGCCGAAAACCGGCGGGATCGGCGGCGCGCTGCTCGCCTCGGCCAAGAGCGCGGGGGTCGGGGCAAGTTCGGTGGCGCTGTCTTCGGGGTCATGGCCAAACAGCACCTCGGCCAGCAGCGCGGCCCCGGCGGGATCGCTGGCAAAGACGCCAATGGTGTCGAGCGAGGGCGATTGCGTCAGCACCCCCCGGCGCGGGATCGCGCCGAAGGTTGGTTTGAACCCGGTGACCCCACAAAAGGACGCAGGCCGGATCACCGACCCGCCGGTTTGCGTGCCGATGGCCAAGGGCACCATCCCATCGGCCACCGCCGCCGCCGACCCTTGGGACGAGCCGCCGGGGCTATGCGCCGGATTATGCGGATTGGTGGTCTTGTTCGGCTGCATGAAGGCCAGTTCGGTGGTGACCGTCTTGCCCATGATGATCGCGCCTTCGGCCCGCAGCCGCTCGACAATGAAAGCATCGCGCAGCGGCACGCGCCCCTTGTCCTGCGCCGCGCCGTTTTCGGTGGGGATGCTGCGCGTGTCGATCACGTCTTTCAGCCCCACCGGCAGCCCGTGCAGCCGCCCCAGCGGCCTGCCCGCCCGGCGATGATTGTCGAGCGTTCGGGCCTGCGCGCGGGCGAATTCGGGATCGAACCACGCCCAAGCGCCCACCACCTCCTCGCGCGCCTCAATCCGCGCGATGTAGCTTTCCACCAGCGCCAGCGCATCCAATGCGCCGGTCGCCAAACGGTCCCGCAACTCGACCACGCCAAGCGCTGCTGCGGCGGTCATCCTTGGCTCAGCGCCCATAGAACACCTCCGGCAGGTAGAAGACGATCTGCGGGAAGACATACATCAGGATCATCGACAGGATCACGCAGAACAGGAAGGGCATGACGCCTGCGAAGATCTGCGTCAGGCGCAGTTCGGGCGGGGCGATCCCCTTGAGGTAATAGGCCGACATCGCCATCGGTGGCGTCAGGAACGAGGTCTGCAAGTTCAGCGCCACGAGGATGCCGAAGAACAGCGGGTCGATCTCAAAGACGGCCAGCAGCGGCAGGAAGATCGGCACGAAGATGATGATGATCTCGGACCATTCCAGCGGCCAGCCCAGCAGGAAGATGATCAGCTGCGCGAGGATCAGGAACATGATCGGCGACAGGTTCAGCGACTGCACGAACTCTGAGATCACATGCTCCCCGCCGAGGTAGGAGAACACCGCCGAGAAGGTGTAGGAGCCGACGAAAAGCCAGCAGACCATCGCCGTGGTGCGCACCGTGAGATAGACGCTCTCGCGCATCCGCTGCCATGTCATCGCACGGTAAATGAAGGCAAGGAAGATGCCGCCGAGCGCCCCGATCGAGGCCGCCTCCGTCGGGGTGGCGAGGCCGAAGAGGATCGAGCCCAGCACCGCGAAAATGAGGAAGGCCAGCGGCAGGAAAGAGGTGGCGATCATCAGCAACAGCTTGCCCATCGGCATGTCTGGCACCTCATCCGCCGTGGGGCGCGGGGCCGAGGAGGGCTGCAACAGCGAGCGCCCGATGATGTAGATCAGGTAGAGCCCCACCAGCGTCAGCCCCGGCAGCAGCGCGGCCGCATAAAGCCGCACGATGGAGACATTCGTCGCCGCCGCATAGACGATCAGCATGATCGAGGGCGGAATTAGGATACCCAGCGTGCCCCCCGCGCAGATGATGCCCGCCGCAAAGGACGGGTTATAGCGCGCCTTCAGCATCGCGGGCAGCGCTAGCAGGCCCATCAGCGTCACCACCGCGCCGACGATGCCCGTGGCGGTGGCGAACAGCGCGCAGGTGATAAGCGCGGCCACGCCCATCGAGCCCGGGATGTTCTTGGAGGCGATGTTGAGCGTGGTGAAGAGCCGGTCAACGATATTCGACCGCTCCACGATATAGCCCATGAAGAGGAACAGCGGCACCGCCGTGAGCACTTCGTTCGACATCACCGTGAAGGTCTGGTTCACGAAAAGGTCGAATATTCGGTTGTTAAAGAACCCATCTATCCAGGTCGACCATTGCTCCCATTGGCCGGCCCCCTCGTCCAGCCGGTCGAAACTGCGCCACATGCGGCGCGCGTCGAAATAGGCGTAGTAGCCAAAGCCGATGCCCATCGCCATCAGCGTGAAAGCAATCGGAAAGCCCAGGAAAACAAAGACGATGAACAGCCCAAGCATCATCAGGGCGATTTGCGGATCGGTCATGTGAGATGGCCCTTTTCGGCCTTGTTGGCTTCGCGCATCATGAGGTCTTCGGTCTCAAAGACGTCTTCCTCGGCTTCGAGCCAGTAGTTGGAACGTATGGCGATGAGACAGCGGCAGACCTGCGCGATGCCTTGGATGAACAGCAGTATCCCCGCCGCCACGATGATCGCCTTGAATTGATAGATCGGAACCCCCGCCGGGCTGTTGACCGACACCTCGCCGTATGACCACGAGCGGGCGGCATATTTCCAGCCTGCGAGGATCAGCGCGGTGACGCCGGGGAAAAAGAAGATGATATAGAGCACGAGGTCGATCATGCCTTGGGTGCGCGGCTGGAACAGCCGGTAGAGGAAATCCCCCCGCACATGGCCGCCCCGCGATAGCGTATAGGCCCCGCCCATCATAAAGAGCGTGCCATACATGATGAAGGACACATCCAGCGCCCAAGCCGTGGGATTGTTCAGCACATAGCGCACAAAAACCTCGTAGCCCGTGCCGATGGACATCAGCAAAATGAGCCACGCAAAAGCCTTGCCGAACCATGCGGAAAGGTTATCGGCGAACCGAATGAAAGATATCATGATGCCCTCGGTATCTCGCACGAACCCCGGCACGCCATGCGCCGGAGTTCGCGGTGATGTTATGGGTTTGCGGGATCAGAGTTTGATCTTGCCGGGGAAGTAATGCTCGTAAGCAAGCCCGTAATCCGGCGAGTTCATCAACTCGTAATAGGCCACGCGGTCGACCCATTCGCGCTGGCTGTCGAGGGTCTTTTTCATGAAGGGATCGGATTCCAACTCGGGGATCAGCTCATCCCATGCTTTAAGCTGCGCATCCAAGATTTCCTTGGACGTGCGCCTCACGGTCACGCCAGCCTCGTTTTGCAGGAACTGAAGGTCCGCCGAATAGCGGTCCATCGCCTTGGCCGTGTTCGCGGTCGAGGCCGCCTCAACCGCGTATTTCAAGATCGCCTGAAGATCGGGGTCGAGGTCTTCGAGGAACATCTTGGAGAACAGGAACTCAAAGCTCTCGGAGGCTTGGTGATAGGACGACAGGTAGTAGTTCTTGGCCACGTCCTGCGCGCCGAAGTCCTTGTCCGACGAGGGGTTGTTGAACTCAAAGGCGTCGATCACGCCCCGCTCCATCGCGGGCACGATCTCCCCGCCCGGCAGCTGTGCCACAGACATGCCCAGCTTGGCCATCAGATCGGCCGCCAGCCCCACGGTGCGGTATTTGAAGCCCTGCAGGTCGTCGACGGTATTGACCTCATTCTTGAACCAGCCGAAGGGCTGGGCGAACATCGGGAAGCCCATGTAGCCCACAACGTCGAGGCCCATGATGTCCTGCGTCAGCTCGTTATAAAGCTCCTGACCGCCGCCTTGATAGAACCACGACAGCATCGTGGTGGCAGAGCCGCCGAAAACCGGGCCGGTGCCAAAGAGCGATGCGGCCTTGTTCTTGCCGTACCAATAGACGGGCACCGAATGCGCCGCGTCGATCAGACCGTCGTTCACCGCGTCGAGCACCTGAAACGCCGCGACGACCGCGCCCGCGGGCAGCACGTCGACCTTCAGACGCCCGCCTGACATTTCCTCGACCCGCGTCGCATAATCGCGGGCAAAGTCTTGCCAGATGTTCGCGTCGTTCCACGACGTCTGCATCTTGATGACGATCGGCGCTTGGGCCAACACCGCCGGTGCGGCCAGCATGCTCCCCGTCGCCGCCCCCCCAGCAAGTGCGGACTTCGTCAGGAACGAACGTCGATTGAACTTTTTAGTCTCAGTCATGTTTCCTCCTCCCAGAGTGGCCGCCCCTTTGCTTACTTGAAATACGCTATTGGTCGGGCGACCCGAGATCAGAGACTAACCAAATGATCTCATTTGGCAAGAATAGTCCGCAAGGGACTCTTCAAGTGCAACTTTATTGTGCAAACGCTGCAAAAATCGACACTCTCCTTCGGCGCGGATGGCCTGCGGATATCGCGCGTTCTGAGCAGGGCGGAGACAGGCCCCGCCCGCCCTCAAACCGCCCAGCGAAAGCCGGTTTCCACCTCGGACCGCGCCCAGAGGCTGACCATCGTCTCTTTGTCATAGGCATAGGGCTCCAACCTGCCGCGCCCAACGGGGCCGACCATCTCCATCCGGCCTGTGGGGCCGTAAAGCGCGCGCTGCTCCAGCCCGTCCTCGGTGGCGCACATGACCTCGGGATAGGCACCACGCTCCGCCGTTTGAACGATCGGCAATTTCGACATCAGCCACCAAGTGAACCGGGTCATCAGCCCGCCACTGGTGCTTATCAAAGAGGTGGCCGAGGCACCGGGGTGACAGACATAGACCGCCACGTTCCTCCCCGCCCGCGCGACGCGGTCCTGCAACTCATAGGCAAACATCATCTGCGCCAGCTTGCTTTGGCTATAGGCCGGGTTGGCGCGGTAGTTCTTGTCCCAGTTCATGTCGTCGAACTGGATGGTGCGCAGGCCCATCTTGTAGCCAAGGCTGGCCACCACCACGATCCGCCCGTTGCTTTCCTCGATCCGGTCGAAGAGCAAGCCGCAGAGCAGGAAGTGGCCGTAGTGATTGGTGCCGAGCTGGCTTTCGTGGCCTGCTTTGGTCAACTGGCGGTTTGGCACCTGCGCGATGGCGGCGTTGCAGATCAGCGCATCAATTCGAGGAATATCGCGCAGAACCTCTGCCGCCGCGCGGCGCACCGACTGCAAATCGGCGAGGTCCATCTGCACGAAACGCACCCGCGCCGCTGCGCCAAATTCGTCTTTCAGCTTGGCCACCGCCTCTGCCGACCGTTCCGCGCTGCGGTTCAGCATCACCACCGCGGCACCTTTGCGCAGCAAGGTCCGCGCCGCCTGAAATCCGGCCCCCGCATTGGCCCCGGTGATCACAAAGGTCTTCCCCTCTACCCCGTCAATCTGCTCAGGGGTCCAGCCGTGCGCGCCGAAAGTCTTATCTGTCATGGTCTCGTTCCTTAGCTTTGCTGAGGCATCGCGCCCCGTTGACCCTGCAGATAAATCTCAGCACTCTACGGAAATAGACCGGATTGTCGCGATTACTTGCCTGATCCTCTCACAGCCATTGCGTGAAAGGTTCATGCGGTCCTAATCTGCACGCATGAGCAAACACCAAATCCGCCATATCATCGAGCGGCACAGCCATGCCGACGGGCTGACCGAAACCGGCATCAAGGGCGTGCAGTATTTCCGCGCCACCAGCGCGATCCCCTGCGCGCCTGCGGTCTATGAACCCTCTGTCATCGCCATCGTCAGCGGCGCGAAAGAGGCGGTGCTCGACGGTCAGCGCTATGTCTATGACGACAGCCGCTATATGTGCTGCCCCATGTCGATGCCGGTCAAAGCGGGCACGCCAAGCGCCTCGCCCCAGACCCCGCTATTCGGCGTCTACATCGCTCTGGACGCGCGGCTGATGGCGGCGCTTTCGCTTGAAATGGAAAGCGCGGGGAGCCTGCTGCCCCCTGCCCCCGCAGACCTGCGCGCCGAGGGGGTCAAACTTGCGGCATGGGACGGGGCCTTCTCCGACGCCCTGCTACGCCTGCTGCAATTGAGCGAAAGCGAAACCGACCGCGCCGTGCTGGCCGAAGCGCGCCTGCGCGAACTTTACTACGCCATCCTGAAAGGAGAGGCAGGGCTCTTCGCGCGGCGGGCCTTCGGGGCGGGCAATGCCGTGGCGCGGGCCATCTCGCATGTCGCGGCCCATCTCGACGCGCCCATCTCTATCGATGCCATGGCCCAACGCGCGGGCATGAGCCGCGCGGTATTTCACCGCAAGTTCAAACAGGTAACGACGATGTCGCCGATACAATTCGTCAAATCCATGCGCCTGAACAATGCCGCCGTGAAAATCGCAGGCGGCGCCACGGTCAGCGAAGCGGCAATGGCAGTGGGCTATGTCAGCGCCTCGCAATTCAGCCGAGAGTTCAAACGCATGTACGGCCAATCCCCCCGCGAATGGGGCGACGCGCAGCAGATGGCAGCGGGGGTGGTTTAGAGGGGGTCTCCGCCCCCTCCCCCCTCAAGCCGTCAAGCGACAGAACAGCCCCGCCGCCAGCTTCGCACGTTCGGTGAGGCTGTCGACATAGATATGCTCCTGCAACGTATGCAGCCCCTTGCCGCGCACGCCGATCGAATCCAGCGTCGGCAGGCCGAGGAAACCGGTGAAATTGCCGTCCGATCCGCCCCCGGCAGAGCTTCCGGTGATCTCGATCCCCAGTTCGCCCCCAATCTCCTGCGCGAGCTTCAGCATCGCCATCGTGCCCGGCTGGTCGGGCTCCCAAACCGGGCGGGTGACGCCGCGGCGGATTTCCATGATCACATCGCCCTCGTTTGAGTTCAGCGCCATCATCTTTTCCACGCCCGCATCGAGCTGCTCTTGCGTTTTTGCCATGGTGAGCACTTCGGCATCGCAGACCGAGGAGACGCAGTTGACCCATTGGCCCGCGTGAAAGACCCCGAGCGAGAAGGTGCAATCCTCGGTGGTCATGCCTTCGATCGTGCCCACGGCCTTGGCCATCTCCGCGATGGCCGAGCGGCCTTCGGAGAGCGCCCAGCCCGCGTGGCTGGGGCGGCCCCGGGTCTGGAGGTTGAACCGCGCGATGGCGTAGCGCCCGATCACCGCGCCGCCGTCCGGGCGGGCAGGTTCGGGGACGAGGATGTATTTGTGGCGCTTCGCCTCCTCTTCGATCAGACGGCGTGTGGCGGGGGTTCCGATCTCCTCATCCGGGGTGAAGAGCACCGTCACCGGCAGCGGCGTCTCGACCCCGGCGGCCTGTAGCTTGCGCAGCGCATCGAGGTAGACGTAATTGCCGCCCTTCATGTCCATCAGTCCGGGGCCGTAGCAAATCTCGCCTTCGCGTTTGTAAGGCAGGCTCGCCAAGGTGCCGAGGGGGTGAACCGTGTCCATATGACCCAAAAGCAGGATGCCCCCCTCGCCCGCGCGGGGATGGGGCATTTCAGCGCGCAGGCTGTCGCCCAGCCCCATCGGGCTTGGAATACGCTCTGTCCGCGCGCCCAAGACCGCCAGATCGTGCTGCGCCACATCCATCATCCGGTTCACTGCCGCCCCGTCGAATGTGGGGCTTTCGGTTTCGATCCATGGGCGCAGCCCGGTGAGCATCTCTTCGGTATCAAAAGGCAGATCGAGCGGGTTGGTCATGTTCAATATCCTTTCCTCCGCCGCGCGACAGCGGGCGGTTGGCTTAAATTAAATGATTGGCGCAAGGGCCTAGCCGCCGACCTTTGGCAGGCGCGTCTCGACAATCCGCGCATAGATCGAGGCACCGACAGGCAGAATGGCGTCGTCCAGCACGAAGCCGGGGTTGTGCAAAGGCACGCTGCCCGCATGGCCCACCCGGCAATAGGCGCCCGGCACGACTTTCAGCATATCGGCGAAATCCTCCGACCCGCTGGCCTGTTCGGTCGAGACATGGGCATTCTCGCCGCCCACCACGCTGGCCGCTGCTTCGACATAGGCGGTGGTGAGTTCCGGGTCGTTCATCAACACGTCAAAGACGTTACGGATGTCGACTTCGATCTCGATTCCATAGGCTGTGGCCATGCCTGCGCAGAGTTCGCGCATCCGGGCCTCGGCCATCTCGATCACATCCTCATGGAAATAACGGATCGTGCCCGCAATGCTGGCGGTATCCGGTACCACGTTATAGGCCGAGCCCGCGTTGAATTTGGTCACCGAAAGCACGATCGGCTTGGTCGGCGGGGTGTTGCGGCTGACGACGGATTGCAACTGCTGCACCAGCGCCGTGCCGATGACGATGGGATCGCGCGACTGATGCGGCATGGCGGCGTGGCTGCCGGTGCCTTTGACGGTAATGTCAAAGAAGGCCGCCCCGGCCATGGCCGCGCCGGGGGTGACATTGACCACGCCCGGCTCTGAGTTTGGATCGTTGTGCATGCCGTAAATCTCGTCGCAGGGGAATTTCTCAAAGAGCCCCTCTTCCAGCATCCGGCGCGCGCCGCCCAATCCCTCTTCGGCAGGTTGAAAGATCAGCACCACGGTGCCGTCGAAATCGCGCGTCTCCGCCAGATAACGCGCGGCCCCCAAGAGCATGGTGGTGTGGCCGTCATGGCCGCAGGCATGCATCCGCCCGGGGTTGGTCGAGGCATAGGGCACGCCGGAATCTTCCAAAATCGGCAGCGCGTCCATATCTGCGCGCAGCCCGACACGGCGGTTGCCACCGCCGGCGCCCTTGATGATGCCGACAACCCCGGTGCCACCCAGCCCTTCGTGCACCTCATCCACCCCGTAGGCGCGGAGCTTTTCGGCCACGATGCCCGCGGTGCGGACCTCTTCGAACCCCAGTTCGGGATGGGCGTGGATGTCTTGGCGGATGGCGGTGAGATCGGCGGCGAAGGCTTCGATCTTGGGAAGGACGGTCATGCGGTGGCTCCTATCGTCATAGTGGCGCTGCCGAGCGCGCGGTAGTTGGCAAAATCCCAATGGCGGCCCGGCGCCGCTTCGATCAGGTTGCGGGTGTAGTCGTGATGCGGATTGGCCAGCACATCGCCTGCGGGGCCGTATTCAACGACCTGCCCGCGCTGCATGACCAAGACCTCGTCACAAATCTGCGCGGCGACGCGCAGGTCGTGGGTGATGAAAAGCATGGCCACGCCGAACTTCTCTTGAATGTCATCCAGCAGATCAAGCACCTGTGCCTGCACGCTCACATCAAGGGCCGAGACAGCCTCATCCGCGACGAGCAGATCGGGCTTCATCGCCACCGCCCGCGCGATGGCGATACGCTGGCGTTGCCCGCCTGAGAATTGATGCGGATAGCGGTCGAGCGCGTCGCGCGGCAAGTCCACCAGTTCCATCAGCTCAGCCGCATGGCGCATCGCCTCTTCGCGCGGGGTGCCGAAGTTGATCGGCCCTTCGCAAAGGCTGCGCGCCACGGTCCAACGCGGGTTGAGCGAGCGGTAGGGGTCTTGGAACACGATTTGCAGATGTTTGCGGTGGTCGCGCAATTGGCGGCGCGAGAGTTTGGCGATCTCGGTCCCCGCGACATTCACGCTGCCCGCTGTCGGGTCGATCAGCCGCATGATGGCCCGCGCCACGGTGGATTTGCCCGAACCGGACTCCCCCACGATGCCCAGCGTCCGCCCCGGTTTGATGGTAAAGCTGACATCCTGCGCGGCTTTCACGCCCTCGCTGCGGCGCAGGAAACCGCCGCCGCCATAGGTCATGTCGAGCCCGGCCACACGCACCACTTCGCTTTGCGAAGCCGCCGCCCTTGCGGGCCGCGGGGTAAGGTTGGGCACGGCGGTCAGCAGGGTGCGGGTATATTCCTTCTCCGGCTTGGTCAGCAGCTTTTCAATCGGCGCGCGTTCGACGATCTTACCCTGCTGCATCACCGTCACGGTATCCGCGATCTCGGCCACCACGCCCATGTCATGGGTGATGAAGAGCACGGCGGTGCCGTGGCGCTCTTGCATCTCGGCGATGAGCTTGAGGATCTGCAACTGCGTGGTCACGTCCAGCGCCGTCGTCGGCTCATCCGCGATCAGCAGATCGGGGTCGAGGATCAACGCCATGGCGATCATGATGCGCTGGCGCTGCCCGCCGGAAAGCTGATGCGGGAAGGCGCTGAAGATGCGGTTCACATCCGGCAGATGCACCTGGTCCATCATGTCGAGCGTGCGTTTCTTGGCCTCCGATTGGCTCAGATCGCTGTGCATGTTGAGCACTTCCATGATCTGCTCGCCCACCCGCAGCACTGGGTTCAGCGCGGTCATCGGCTCTTGGAAGATCATCGCGATCCGCCGCGCGCGCAGCTGGCGCATTTGCGCGTGGCTGGCGCTGGTGATCTCGAAATCGTCCAGCGTGATGCTGCCGCTTTGCACCTCCAGCGCCGATTTCGGCAGCAGTCCCATGGCCGCGAGCGAGGTCACGGATTTGCCCGAGCCGGATTCACCCACCAAGCAATGCGTCTCGCCCGCGCGGATGGTAAGGTCGATCCCGTCGATCACCGGTTTCGCCTGTGGCCGCCCGGCAAGCCCGATGCGCAGGTCGCGCACTTTGAGCACCTCACGCGCGTCGGAGAAGTCTTTGGTCTTGAACTGCATCTCTCAGCCCTCCCGTTTCTTCATGCGCGGGTCGAGCAGATCGCGCGCGGTATCGCCCAAAAGGTTGATCGACAGGATGCAAAGCGACAGCAGCAGCCCCGGCCAGAAGATCAGCCCCGGCTTGATTTGGAAATAGGTCCGCCCCTCGGCCATGATGTTGCCCCAAGTGGGGATCTCCGTGCTGACGCCCGCGCCGAGGAAACTTAGGATCGCCTCGATCAGGATCGCCGAGGCGCAGATATAGGTGCCTTGGACGATGAGCGGTGCCATGGTGTTGGGCATCAGGTGCTGGATCAGGATCTTGGGCATCGACGAGCCGAGCGCGATGGCCGCCTCCACATAGGGTTCCTCCCGTGCCGACAGCACGACCGAGCGCACGAGCCGCACCACGCGCGGCACCTCCGGCACCGTGATGGCGATGATGACCGAGCCGAGCGACGGCCCGTTCAGCGCCACGAGGGCAATCGCCAGCAGAATCGCGGGGATCGCCATCAGGCTGTCCATGATCCGCATGATGATGCCATCCGCCACCCGAAAGAAACCGGCCACAAGGCCGATGGCCAAGCCGATGGCGACGCTGACCAAGGCCGCCCCGACCCCGATCAGCAGCGACACGCGCCCGCCGGTCATCACCCGCGAAAACGTGTCGCGGCCATAGGGGTCGGTGCCCAAAAGATACTCTTCGGAAGGCGGCTTGAGCCGCGCGGCAGAGTTCATCGCCAGCGGGTCATAGGGCACGTAAAGCGGGGCCAAGATCGACGCCAGCACGATGGCCACGAGGATAAGCGCCGCCAGCAACGGGCCGATACCGACCCTTGCGCCCGCAGGCAGGGAAAGCAGTCCGGTCAGCACCTGAAAGGCGCTGTGACGGGATTGGGGTTGCTCGATCATGTCAGTACCGGATCCTTGGGTCGAAGAATGAATAGGAGACGTCAACCAAGAGGTTCACGAAGACGTAGATGCCCGCCGTCAGCAGGATCATCGCCTGAATGACGGGGTAGTCGCGCGCAAGGATCGCATCGACCGTAAGCCGCCCGATGCCGGGGATGTTAAAGACGCTTTCCGTCACCACCACGCCCGAGATCAGCAGCGCGAAACCGGTGCCGATGATGGTCAGGATCGGCACGGCGGCATTGCGCAGCGCATGGCGAAACAGCACGACATTCTCGCGCACGCCCTTGGCCCGCGCGGTGCGGATGTAATCTTCGCCCAGCACTTCAAGCATGGAGGCCCGCGTCATCCGCGCGATGAGCGCCACATAGATCGTGGCCAGCGTGAGCGAGGGCAGAATGGCGCGCGAGAAGAACGGCCCGATGCCCTCCGAAGGCGCCTTGTAGCCCTGCACCGGCACCCAACGCAGTTCAATCGCGAAGATTTGGATCAGGATATAGCCGATCACGAAGACCGGCACCGAAAAGCCCAGTACCGAGAAGGACATCACCAGAAAGTCGACCCAAGTGCGGTGACGCCATGCGGCGATCACGCCCATCGGCACCGCCAGCAGGACAGAGATGGTGATGGTCATGAGCGCGATGTTGATGGTCGGCCCCAGCCGGTCGCCCAACATGCCCGCCACAGAGGTGTTCGACAAAAGCGAGACGCCCAGATCGCCGCGCAGCAATTGCCCGATCCATGTGAAGAACTGTGTCAGCAGCGGATCGTTCAGACCCAGACGGTCACGAATCCGTTCAAGCTGTGCGGGGGTGGCGGCATCGCCGGCGAGAATGGCTGCCGGATCACCGGGGGTGAGACGCAGCAGAAGGAAGACGAAGATGGCGACGATCAGCATGACCGGGATCGTGGCCAAGACGCGCTTCAGGATATAGACGAGCATTTTCCGGAAGGTCCCTTTCGGCGGAAAGAAGGCAGGCCCGGAAGCGGGGGCACTGCCTGCGGGCAGAGATGACGGTGGAGAGCGCGGCAGCCGCGCTCTCCGAGCGGCTGGATTACTCCGCCTCTTTGGTCATGTTCCAAAACACCGGCACGGGCGATGGCAGCATGTTCTGGATCGTGTTGCGACGCGCCTGCGGGATCAGATATTCACCCATCATGATGTAGTTGACGTTATCCATGACGTGTTTCTGGATCTCGACGGCCACTTCCTTTTGCGCCTCGGGCCCTTCGGCCTTCATGAACTTCGCGCGCAGCTCTTCGACCTTGGGGTCATCGGGCCAGCCGAACCACGCCTCGTCGCCACGGCCACTGACCATCACATTGGTCAGCGGGTCCGAAATCTCGGGCACCATCCAGTTGGTGAAGAACATGTTCCAGCCGCCCTCAGAGACCGGGCTTTGCTGGGCGCGGCGCTGCACGACCGATTGCCAGTCCATCGACTGCATGTCGACTTCGAAACCCGCCTCGCGCAGGGCTTGGGCGGCCACCACCGGCTGGTTGATCAGGCTGATCACATCCGTCGGTGCCATCAGCACGATGGGCGTGCCGTCATAGCCCGCTTCTTCGAGCAGGGCCTTCGCCTTTTCCGGATCCGCGCCGCCGGTCACGATCTCTGCATCCGCTTCGTCACCCAGAGGGGTCGAACAACCAAAGATCGCGCCGCAGACGTTGTAATAGGCCGGGTCGCCCTGCATCGTTTGCAGCATGGATTCTTGGTCCAGCGCCGCCATCGCCGCCTGACGGACCAGCTTGTTGTCAAAGGGCGGGTGCAGGTGGTTGGGCCGACCAATGGTGACATAGCCAAGGTCATCGCGGGTCTCGACCGTGACCTCGGGGCTGGCGTCGAGGATCGGCAGCAGGTCGATCTGCACCTGTTCGAGATAGTCGATCTCCCCCGCCGAGAGCGCGTTGATGGCGGTCAGCGCGTCGGGCATCGTGGTCCAGACCACACGGTCGACATTGACCACCTTGCCGCCCGCCATCCAGGAGGCTTCCTCGTCACGCGGGACGTAGTCGTCGAACTTCTCATAGGTGACGTTCACGCCGGGCTCGTACTCATCTTGGTTAAAGACGAAGGGGCCGGAGCCGATATATTCCGTGATCGTCTCATCCGCCGAGGTTTCGGCCACGCGCTTGGGCATGATGAAGGGCGGCACCGCGGATTGTTTGGAGATCACCGACAAAAGCGGGCCGAAAGGCTCGGTCAGGGTCCAGACGACGGTCTTTTCGTCGCTGGCCTCAAGGCTCTCGGTCACGTCAAAGATCAACTGCCCGCCACCGTCGCGCTTGCCCCAGCGTTTGAGCGAGGCCACGACATCTTCGCCAGTCACCGGCGCGCCGTCATGGAACATCAGCCCATCGCGCAGCGTGAAAGTATAGACGAGCCCGTCATCCGAGACGTCCCAGTTGGCCATCTGGGGCTGCGGCTCAAAATTTTCGTCCACGGCGGTCAGCACGTCATAGACCATATAGCCGTGGTTGCGGGTGATATGTGCGGTGGTGATGACCGGATCGAGAACCCGCAGGCCCGAGTGCATGACCGCGGTGATGGTCGTTTCGCCATCCTGCGCCGCCAGAGAGCCGGGTGCCAAAAGCGCCGTGGTCGCGGCAAAGGCGGCGGCAAGTCCGCGCGACTGTTTCAGTGCCGATCGTAGAGGTATCATGTGGTTTTCCCTTGTTGAGTGATCTTTTGGTTTTTATTGGGCCACGGCGGTCTTGCCGCCCTGGTCAGGTGGTGCGCTTTGGGCACCCTTGGCCCCGAAACGGGGGCCATTCGGAGACAGCCGAAGCCCTGCGCGCAGGCGCGTGAAGGGCAAATCGGCTGGATTGAGGGGCATCGGCCCCGGCGCACAGGCGACAAGGATGTCGCGCGCGATGGGGGCAAAGTCTGCGCGGAAATGGGTGGAGCTTTTGACCACCAAGAGATCCATCTCTTCGGGTTGGATGCCGACAAAGCGGAACATCTCGCGGTCGGCCATCTGGGCGATGCGGCTGGTCACGACGACATGGACCCCGCCGATGCGCAGGCAGGCCGAAGGGCCGAGGTCCAGCGCCGTGCCGCCATAATAGGGGCCGGTCGCGCGCAGGGTTCCGTCGCAAAGATGCTGAACCGTCGCCTTCGTTTCAAACGGCGCGTCATCCGTGATGTCGGCATGTCCGCCAAGGCGCAAATTAACCTCGGCACCGACCCCGGCATGATGCGCCGCTTCGGCGGCGGCGGGGTCGACGATCAACCCGATGGCCGCGTTCTGGGCCTCGGCCTTGACGAGCGCGCGCAACATGCCCGTGGTGGCCGACACGCCGCCTGCGCCGGGGTTGTCTTGGGTGTCGGCGATGACCACAGGCCCACGCCCCGGCCCGGCGGCACGCGACAGCGCTTCGGCCACCGCCCTGTCGGGATCATAGGCCTTATTTTCCAAGAAGGCGGGCGCTGCCGCCTCATAGGCTGCGGCAAGCCTGTCGGCGGCGGCCTCCGCTGCGGTCTGCGTCTCGCCATAGGCCACGGCGACGGGGCCGCAATCGGGAATATCCGCCGCCGGGAAGCCCATGAACAGGCTGGCCGAGAGCGCCCCCGCGGCTTCACAGGCGGCGACCCCCTCATAAAGCTCACGCCCCGGCGACATTTCGGTCGATTGAAACGGGATCGGCACCAAATATGACATCTGGCGAAAGGCTTTGGCCGGGCGCTGGCCGGCCGTCATGATCCGGTCGAGCTGGCGGGCCGCGGCAGCGCCGGTATCGGCCATGTCCACATGCGGATAGGTGCGAAATCCGACGAGCACATCGACATTCGCAACGAAATCTTCAGAGATATTGCCGTGCAGATCAAGCGCCGTGGCGATGGGCACATCCGGCCCCACGACCGCACGCAAACGGCGGACAAGCTCCCCTTCCCCGTCGTCGAGATGCTCCGCCACCATGGCGCCGTGCAGGTCCAGAAAGACCCCGTCGAGCGGCCCGGCTTGCCGAATGCCTTCGATGATCTCACCCGCAATCGTCTCATAGGCGTCGCGGCTGACATGGGCCGAGGGGATCGCCCCCGCCCAGAGGATCGGCACGATGTCCCAACCCTGCGCTTGGCCCACCCGCAGGGCGCCCGCCATGCCAAGGTTGACCTCTTCGAAGGCGGGCAACATCGCCGCGCCGCGCACCATGGGGACATAGCCACCGCCCAGCTGGAAAGCCTGCATATCCGCCGGATTGGGGGCGAATGTGTTTGTCTCGTGCAGAAAGCCCGCAACAGCTACGCGCATTCCAGAACCACTTTCCAAACCTGTCTCCTTCGCCTTCTCGGCCCGGTCATCCGCGGGGCCACGCCCATTGTGTATCGCATTGCAATACAGCTATAGTGCACAGCAAGCGTAAGCGGCGCTTTAACGATTCGTCAACTACAGGCCATTTATGAGTAGATTTTTCCGTGAAGACGCCCCGCAGGCGGCGCAGAATCAGGCAGAGGACGACCGTTTGTTCGTCCGGGCGGCAGATCGCGCAATGCAGGTGCTGGGCGCCTTTCACAACGCGACCGGGCCGATGACCCTTTCCGACATCGCCAAGACCGCAGGCATCGACCGATCCGCGGCGCAACGGCTGGTCCATACGCTCACCAAACTCGGCTATATCCGGCGCAGCGGGGATGACCGGGGCTACCTGCCGGGGATCCGCCTGCTCGATCACACGCTTGACCTGCTGCGGCTCGACCCCGTGGTGCAGAAAGCCACGCCGGTCCTGCTGGAACTGCGCAAATCCCTGCGCGAGCGGGTCGATCTCAGCCTCTATGACGAGACGCGCCTGATCTATGCCCTGCGCATGCAAAGCAAACGCGAGACCTTTTTCGCCACCCTCGTGGGCCATAGCGTGCCGACCTTCTGCACCGCGGGCGGGCGTGCCGCGCTGGCACAGCTTCCCGATGACGCGGCGCGCGAAATCCTCACCCGCGCGCCCTTGCACCCTTTCACCGCCAGCACCAAGACCGACCCCGAAGCGATCATGGCCGAGCTTAGCATCGCCCGCGCAAACCGCTTTGCCGTGGTCTGCGATGAATATGCCTTGGGCGAGGTCGCGGTGGGCGTCGCCATCACCGACCGGAACGGCGCGCCTCTCAGCGCGATACATCTCGCAGGCTCCCTCTCGGAATACACGCCGGAGGAATTTGTCGCCAAGGCTGCCCCCCTCGCCATAGAGGCCGCCAGCGCCATCATGGCCGGGTGACCGCTGAAAGCCTCGAATATAGCCAGCCGCACCGCCGACAACGCATTTCGCCGCGAATTTACTTGCGTTGCTAAATTCTTTCTCCGAAGTTCGCGACATCAGGGCGCGGATGCGGCTTTGAAAACGACTGATTGAAAGGAACCGGAATGACCGACAGTAAACCGCTTTGGCAATGGGACGCGCAGGAAATCGCAAGCGCGACCCGCGCAGGAAAACTCTCGGCGGTTGAAGCGACCGAGGCGGCGATTGCCCGCATGGAAGAGGTCAATCCGGCTTTGAACGCGGTGGTCGAGACCCTCGCCGATGAGGCCCGCGCCGAGGCTGCCGCCCTCGACAAAAGCGACGCGCCCAAAGGGCCGCTGCATGGTGTTCCGGTCACGATCAAGATCAACGTCGACCAAAAGGGCCATGCCACAAGCAACGGCGTGCCCGCCTTCAAAGACATCATCGCGCCCGAGGATGCGCCGGTGGTGCGCAACCTCAAACAGGCGGGCGCCATCGTGATCGGGCGCACCAACACGCCGGAGTTTTCCTTTCGCGCCGATACCGACAACCCGCTCTACGGGCGCACCCATAACCCTTGGGGGCAGCACCTTTCGGCGGGCGGCTCCTCCGGCGGGGCGGGGGCGGCTGTCATGGCCGGGATCGGCGCGCTGGCCCATGGCAACGACATCGGCGGCTCCTTACGTTTCCCGGCCTCGGCCAATGGTGCGGTGACGGTCAAGCCGGGGTTGGGCCGCGTGCCCGCCTACAACCCCAGCCAAAAGGCCGAGCGCGGTCTCTTGGCGCAATCCATGTCGGTGCAGGGGCTGATCGTGCGCAAGGCGGCGGACCTGCATCTGTCGATGCCCAGCCTGATCGCCGCAGATGCGCGCGACCCCTTCCATGTGCCGCTGCCTTGGCGCGGCGACGCCATCGAAGGCCCGATCCGCGTGGCCTTCACCCGCGATGACTTCGGCTTTGGCCTGCATCCGGATGTGGCCACCGCACTCGACAAAGCCGCCTCTGCCCTGTCCAACGCAGGCTACGCCGTCGAAGAGGTGGAACCGCCCCTTGCCTATGAAGCTGGCAAAAACGGCTATCGCGCCCTGATGGGTGAAGTCGAAGCGCTGATGGGCGAGGACATCCGTACCCATGGCTCCGACGATCTGAAGGCAATCTTTGAGGATTACTACGCCGAATACCCGCCCTTCAAAGGCACCGAACAGCTCGCGATGCTGGCCAAACGCACCCATTACGCGCGCGAATGGTCGCTGTTTCTTGAGGACTACCCCCTCGTGCTGACCCCTTTCATGTTCGCCCCCTTCTTCACCGCCGGGCGCGACACCGAAGGCCCGGAGGGCGTGCGCGAAGTCTTGGGCAAGGGGCTTTGGTCCTTCGTCATGAACTTCACCGGCCTGCCTGCGGGCAACATCCCCACGCATATCGCGGAACTGCCCCAAGGGCCGCAGCCCATCGGCGTGCAAATCGCAGGCCGCCGCTGGCGCGAGGACCTGATCGTTGACGCGATGGCCGCGATCGAAGGTGAGATTGCCCCGGTTTGCACGCGGCTGTGGGGGGCGTGAAGTAGCCTCAAAGTGTGACGCCGATGGCCCGCATCTACTGTGAGGCGGGCCATCGGCTAGCGATAACTCAGGCGGACGCGGGCGTCGTCCACAGCGGCTACGCGTCTTTGACCCCGTAGCTGCCCGCGAAAATCTCCTCAACCGGGGGATGAAACAACGTCCTGTCAGGATATTGCGCGACCATCCGGTCGAACTGCGCCTGCGCTTTGGCGTGATAGGCCATGTCGTCGACGCCGGGGATGACACCATCGCGCATGACGAACCGCCCTGCGATCATCACATCCGATACGTCGCGGCCTGAGCCGTTAAGCAGGATCGTCTGAATGGGGTCGATGCGCTGCCCGATGTCGGGGCTGTCCAGCCGGATGACGTTCAGGTCGGCGGCAGCCCCCGGGGCCAGCCGACCCAGATCCGCGCGGTTCAGCGCCGCAGCGCCGCCGAGGGTGGCGGCATCATAGAAGTCGGCGGCGCGGACGGCAGTCGGATCACCCTCCGCGATACGGGCGGTCATCACGCCCAGGGCCATGTTCTGGATCATGTCGGCGGGATGCGTATCGGTGCCCATACCGATGGGGACGCCAAGGTCGCGGAATCGTGCGAAGGACTGCATGATCTTGCCGCTACGGGCCATCACCAGCGGGCAATGGGCAAGAGCGGCACCGGAGGCCGTCAGGATTTCGAGATCAGGCGCGGCATGGGTGATGCCGTTGAGGCCCGACAGGAACAGCCCATGCGGCAGGATCGTGGACGGGGCGAAAAACTCGGTATCGCGCAGCAGTTCCAACGGGCTCTTGCCATGCTGTTGTAGCACCAGATCATATTCAAGCCGCGACTGGCAGCAATGCAGGCGGATCGGCACACCCAGATCGCGGGCAGCGGCACCGCTGCAGCGCAGAAGCTCGGGGGTGCAAGTCTCGATCCGGTCGGGGGCCAACATGGTGCGGATCAGCCCACCGTGGGTGTTTTCGTGCCGCGCGACAAAGGCTTCGGCCTCGCCCAGCCCCGCAAAGCCGCGTGGTTCATCATAGTGAAAACCGATTTGTCGATCTTCATTCACCACCAGATTGCCGCTGCGATAGGCGGGGCCGAGGTAGACCCGCAACCCGAGGTCCGCCGCCGCCTCTGCCGCGGCATCGAATTCCTCTGCCGTCTCGCCCCAAGCGCGGTAGAAGAGCGAGGCAATGGGCAGCGCCGTGGTGATGCCGTTGCGGATCAGCCGAGTGAAGGCATAGCGTTTCTGAAAGGCCAGTTCCTCGGGCGTGTACATCTCGCGCGGGCCTGCGGCCATGTAGCTCTCGGGCCAGACGCGGCCCTTCAACTCAGGCGGATGGTTGTCATAGCCCAGCACTGTGGTGTCGAGATCGGCCAGCGCGTCGAGGTCGATGAACCCCGGCCCGATCAGCGCCTCGCCGAAGTCGATGGTCTCGGCCACGTCGCCCGCGAAGTCATGGCCGACGTGCAGCACCTTTTCGCCTTCCACGACCACGGTGCCATTGCGGTAGAGGCAGTGTTGCCCGTCCTCATGCCCCACGACCCAAGCGGCGGTCAGGGCGCTGCGTTTCAAACGCTCTGCCATGTCGCCTCCGTCTCGCCGTTGCGGGCCGCGATCTGGCCGCCCGACAGGACCAAGCGGCGCGGCGGGCGTTGGGTGATGGCCTCCGAGACCGCTTCGACATCGACCAACACCAGATCGGCGCGGCAGCCTTCGGCGAGGCCGTAGCCCTCAAGCCCCATGACCCGCGCCCCTTCGGTGGTGCAGGTGTCGAGCGCCCAGCCAACCTCCACATCCGCGCGAAAATTGTTGCGCAGGCCGACGAGCATCGCGCGCTCCAACATGCAGGCGTTGCCGTAAGGGGTCCAAGTGTCGCGGATGCCGTCGTTGCCCGCGCAGATCGCGATGCCGCGCTCGCGGCAGGCGGCGACTGAGGGCACCGGGCGCGCAGCGGGCGCGGTGGTGGCCAGCGAGACATCCAGCGCCGCGATCCGGTCGAGCAGCCCCGCCACCCGCGCCTGATCCCCCATGCCGAGGCAGAAGGCATGGCTGACCGTCACCCTGCCCTGCATCGCCAGCGCCGCGGTCCGGTCGAGGATCATCTCAAGGCTAAACGCCCCCATCTCCCCCGGCTCGTGCAGGTGAATGTCAATCGGCTTGCCGTGTTTCTCTGCCAGTCCGAAGACCGCGTCGAGCTGCCCCTTGGGGTCACGGTCAACGCCGCAGGGGTCGAGCCCGCCGACGATATCAGCGCCCTCGCGCAGGGCTTCGTCCATCAGTTCCAGCGTGCCGGGGCGGATCATCAAGCCCGATTGCGGAAAGGCGACGATCTCGATCTGCATGACATCCGCATAGCGCGCCCGGGTGGCGGCCACGCCCCGGTGCAGGCTCAACCCATGTTCGGTGTCGATATCGACATGGCTGCGGATCGCCGTGGTGCCCTTGGACAGCGCCAGCGCCACCTGCCGTGCCGATTGCCGCTCTGCGTCCATGTCCAACTCGTGGCGCAACTTCCGCTCCGTGTCGATCATCTGTTGCAGGCTTTTGCCCTGCTGATGCGGATGCCAGGGCATGCCCCAGAGCGTCTTGTCGAGATGTGCATGCGCATCGACGAGGCCCGGCAGCGCCAGCGCGCCGCCGCAATCCTCAACGGAGACCTCCCCCGTCGGCGTGATCTTAGGCGCGATCTGCGCGATGCGCCCGCCCTCGATCAGCACATCGGCGGCATCCGCCCCCATGAGGCGGAGGTTCTTGAGCAGCAAAGGCTTGGTCATGTCTTGTCCTGTCTATCGTGTCAGAGGGGCGAGGCGCGCTTGCGGTGCGGCGGCTTGCTTGACGCGCGGCAGGGCATAGGCGCCGGTCTTGGCGGTCACCAGCCCGGTCGCGGCAAGGCCAGCGGCCATGCGGATGGCAAAGCCCACACCGTCGATCACCGGCACGCCCGCGTCGCGGCCCAATTGCTCCAAATGCGCGCTCATGCCCGCGCAGCCCAGCACCACGGCCTCGGCCCGGTCTTCCTCGACCGTCTGGCGGATCTTGCGGGCGATCAGCGGCAGGGTCTGCACCGGCGCATATTCGAGGTCGAGCACCGGAATGTCGGCAGCATGTACGGCGCAAAGCGCGCGGCCACAGCCGTAACGGTCGCCAAGGTCTTCGATGATCGGCACGGCGCGGGGCAAGGTGGTCACGACCGAAAAGCGTTTGGCGATCCGCCCGGCTGCAATGAGCGCGGCTTCGCACAGACCAATCACCGGTCCCTTGGCCACGGCCCGGGCGGCGTCGAGACCGGGATCGTCGAAACAGGCGATCACATGGGCCGCGGCCCCTGCCGCTTCGGCCTCAAGAATGGCGTCGAGCATGGCGGGCACGGCGCGGGCCTCATCGGCATAGCCTTCGATGCTGGGCGGCGTCGCCCGCGCGGTGGCGGCAACGACCTCGACCCCCGGCCCGGCTTGGGCGCGGGCGGTGCGGGCGATGGCCTCGGTCATGCCCGCGGTCGAGTTTGGATTGATCAGGTGAATTTTCATCAATTGGCTTTCTGTGTCACGCCAACCGGCGGCGTCTCGGGAACCTTGAGCTCGAACTGCCGGTCGGAGGTGATGTAATTGTCGGCATGCAGCCGCGCGATGGGCTGGTAATTCTCGGGCCGGACATAGCGGCCCGCCTCGTCAAGGCAGTTGTCGCGCACATGCATCTGCACGACACGGCCCAGAATGATCTCGCGCCGGGCATAGCGGATGGTCTCTTCGACCACGCATTCCATGGCGCAGGGGCTTTCCGCGATCCAGCCGCCGTCGATCTGGCTGGCGGGGGTCATGGTCAGCCCGGCGGTCGCAATCTCGTCCACGTCGGGCGCGTAGCTGATCCCGCAGGTGATCATCGCCTCGGCCAGCGCCATGTCGACCATATTGACGCAGAAGCTCTGACGCCGGTCGATGTTGGTGACCGTGTCTTTGATGCTGCCGTCGGGACGGCATTGGATGCCGAGGATCACGATCGGCGGCTCCTGCGAGAAGACGTTGAAAAAACTCATCGGCGCGGCATTGGGCACGCCATCGGCGCTCAACGTGGTGACCAGCGCGATGGGGCGCGGTGCCACGAAGCTCGACAGCAGCCGGTAGCGGTCGCGTTCTGGCAGGGTGGTGAAATCGAACTCCATCCCCCTACTCCGCCGCCAACCGAAGCCACGGCTTCAGCCGCCCCTCGTCCGCCGCATGGCAGGCCGACTTCTGCCCCCCCTCGCGCAGGTTGAGCGCGGGGGCCACGCTCCGGCAGGTATCATTCGCCATCGGGCAGCGCGGGTGAAAGGCACAACCGGGCGGTGGCGAGATCGGGTTCGGCACCTCCCCTGCCACGGGCGCACGCTCGGACCCGCCAACGGTCAGCTTCGGCACCGTTTCCATCAACAGACGCGTGTAGGGGTGTTGCGGGTTGCCGAAGATCTCCTCCTTCGGGCCGACCTCGACGATCTTGCCCAGATACATCACCGCCAGCACGTCGGCCATGTACCAGACCACCGCCAGATCATGGCTGATGAAGATGTAGCTCATGTTGAACTCGTCCTGCAGGTCCTTCATCAGATTGAGGATCTGGCTTTGCACACTCACATCCAACGCCGAGGTCGGCTCGTCGCAGATCAGCAGTTCGGGGCGTGTCGTAAGCGCCCGCGCGATTGACAGGCGCTGGCGTTGGCCGCCCGAGAATTCATGCGGGAATTTCTTGGCATCGGCGGGGTTCAGACCGACCTGGCTCAGCAGTTTTTCGACCTCGCGGGTGACCTCGGCCCGGGTCTTGCAGATGCCGAAGTTCTTGAGCGGCTCGCCGATGATGTCGCGCACCCGCCACCGCGGGTTGAGCGAGGCATAGGGGTCTTGAAAGATCATCTGCATCCGGCGGCGCAGGGCGGCGGGTTTGCCGGGAGGCATATGGGTGATGTCGTCCCCCTCAAAGCGGATCGTGCCGCCGCTGGGGCTGTGCAGCCCCATCAACAACCGCGCCACGGTGGATTTGCCGCAGCCCGACTCGCCCACCACGGCAAAGGTCTTGCCGCGCGGCACGTCGAAGCTGATGTCGTTCACCGCCGTCAGGATACGGCGCGGGCGGCGTTCCAGCAGCCGGTTGAGGAAGGGTTCGGACACGTCGAAGCGTTTCGAGATGTTCTGCACGCTGAGGATGTCGTCGGGTGTGATCTGCGGGGTCATGACGTTTCTCCGTAAAGGTGGCAGGCGACCTGCCCGGTGCCGGCGTCCTGCGGCGCGGGGCGGATGCTGTGGCAATGGTCCATCGCCCGGGGGCAGCGCGGCGCAAAGGCACAGCCGGGCGCGGGATTGCGCAACCCGGGCATGGCGCCTTCGATCTGCGTGAGCCGCCGGTCGCGGATGCCGATCTGCGGGATCGAAGCCATGAGCCCGCGGGTATAGGGGTGCAGCGGCTCTTCGATGACCTGTTTCACATCGCCGATCTCGACCAGCCGCCCGGCGTACATCACCGCAACGCGGTCCGCCGTCTCGGCGATCACGCCCATGTCGTGGGTCACCAGCACCACCGCCGTGCCGTTCTCGCGGCAGAGCCGCTTCAGCAGGGAAAGGATCTGCGCCTGCACGCTGACGTCGAGCGCCGTGGTCGGCTCATCCGCGATGATGAGCTTGGGCTCGGCGCAGAGCGCCAGCGCGATCACCACCCGCTGCCGCATCCCGCCCGAGAACTGGTGCGGATATTGGTCGAGCCGCGCCTCGGGGGCCGGGATGCCGACTTCGGCCAGCCAGTCGATGGCCCGCTGGCGGGCGGTCTTCTGGTCGAGCCCGAGATGCACACGCATCGTATCGATCAGTTGCTCGCCCACGGTATAGACCGGGTTGAGGCTGGCCAGCGGGTCTTGAAAGATCGCGCCGATCTCCTTGCCGCGAATGCGGCGCATCTTGTCGGCAGGCAGATTGTCGATCCGCGCGCCGCGCAGCCGCACCTCGCCCGAGCGGATCAGGCCGGGCGGTTCGATCAACCCGGTGATCGCCGCCCCCGTGATCGACTTGCCAGCGCCGGATTCACCGACCAGCCCGAGGATCTCGCCTTCGTCGAGGTCGAGGCTCAGCCCCTTGACGGCCTCCAGCGGACCGCGCCGGGTGGGGAATTCGACAACGATGTTGTCCAGTTCGAGAAGTGACATGGGATTACCTCAGCGCAGTTTGGGGTTGAGCGCATCGCGCAGCCAGTCGCCCAGCAGGTTGACCGCCAGCACAAGGATCGCCAGCGCCGCGGCGGGAAAGACGACGACCCACCAGATGCCCGAGAACAGAAACTCGTTGCCGATCTGGATCAACGTGCCGAGCGACGGCTGGGTGGGCGGCATGCCGACACCGAGAAAGCTCAGCGTCGCCTCGGTCAGCACCGCCATGCCGAGGTTGATCGTGGCGATGACCAGCACGGGCCCCAGCACATTGGGCAGGATATGTTTGATCATGATCGCCAGCTTGCCGGTGCCAAGCGTGCGCGCCGCCTCGATATACTCCTTGCGGCGCTCCACCATGGTCGAGCCGCGCACGGTACGGGCGTATTGCACCCAGTTGGTCAGCCCAATCGACAGGATCAGCACAATGAGCGCCGACTCGGCCTGCGCCGAACTTGGCAGCGCACCGCGCAGAATACCGTTGATCAAGAGCGCCACGAGGATCGGCGGAAAGCTTAGCAGCACATCGGCGATCCGCATCAGCACCGCATCGACGATCCCGCCGAGAAAGCCACCCAAAAGGCCAAGCGCCACGCCCATCACGGCGGCAAGGATCACGCTGGCGAAACCGACCAGCAGGGAAATCCGCATCCCGTACATGATCGACGAGAGCACGTCGCGGGCCTGCGTGTCGGTGCCAAGCAGGTAGGCGGCGCTGCCACCCTCGGCCCAAGCCGGGGGCAACTCACTGTCGAAAAGGTCCAGCTCGGCGATGTTGAACGGGTCCTGCGGCGCAAGGCTTGGGGCGAAGATCGCCGTGAGGAACATCGCCAGCAGCACCAGCGCCGAGATCACCGCCACCCGCGACTTGCGGAAGCTGTAGGTGATATCGCTGTCCCAGAAGGCGTAAAGCATGGGCATGAAGTTTGACATGGGGGAACCTCCTCAGACGCCGCGCGCGGGCGTTCTTTCGGCCCGCAGGCGCGGGTCGGCGACGTTGTACAAAAGGTCGACCAGCGTGTTGATGACGACGAAGATGAAGGACACCAGCACCAGATAGGCGGCCATCACGGGGACATCGGTGAAGTTCACCGCTTGGATGAACAGGAAGCCCATCCCCGGCCATTGAAAGACCGTCTCGGTGATGATGGCAAAGGCGATGAGCCCGCCCAGTTGCAAACCAAAGATCGTCATCACCGGGATAAGCGTGTTCTTCAGCGCGTATTTGAAATGCAGCATGCGGTTCGGGATGCCGCGCGCCTTGGCGAACTTGATGTAATCCGCGCGCAGCACCTCCAGCATCTCGGCCCGCACCAGCCGCATGATCAGCGTCATCTGGAACAGCGCCAGCATGATCGCGGGCAGGATCAGCGCCTTGAGGCCCGATACCGTCACGAACCCCGTGGTCCACCAGCCGAGATCGACCACCTTGCCGCGCCCAAAGCTTGGCAGCCATCCCAACGAAACCGAGAAGACGAGGATTAGCAGAATGCCGGTGACGAAGGTGGGCACAGAGATCCCTAGGAGCGAGATCACCTGCAACCCTTGGCTCAGCCAACCGCGCGGGTTGAGGGCGGTGTAGATGCCCAAGGGCACCCCAAGCGCCAGCGCCAGACCGGCGGCGACCAGCACCAGCTCGGCGGTGGCGGGAAAGCGTTCGGCCAGAAGGTCCGAGACGGGGCGGTTGTTGCGATAGGACTGACCAAAGTCGCCCTGTGCCGCATCTGCGATGAAACGCCCGTATTGCACCAGAACGGGGTCGTTGAGCCCCAGTTTCTCGCGCATCTCGGCGCGGTCCTGCACGGTGGCGTCTTCGGGCAGAAGGTTGGAGATTGGGTCACCCAGAAAGCGGAACATCAGAAAGGCGATCGAGGCGACGACGAGCATCACCAGCGCGGCCTGTATGATGCGGCGGATAAGAAAGGCGAACATGCTGGCCTCCGGCTGGCAAGGTTATCGGTGGGCGGGCGTGGGGAGGGGCGCCCGCCCGGGGGCAGGTTACTCGATACGGGCGAGCCAGAGGCGCGGTTTGTCATCCGCGGTCTGGGGGATCTTCACCGCATCGCGCGCGGCCCACGACAGGGGCTGGGCGTGCAGCGGCAACCATGCCACTTCTTGATCGGCGATGCGGAAGGCTTCGACCATCATCTCCATCCGCTTTTCGGCATCCAGCTCGGTCGCCACGGCCTTGGTCAGACGGTCAACCTCGGGGTTGGAGTAGCCGCCGGGGTTCCATGTGCCCATCTGCCCTTCGGGCGTGTGCAGCATGGCCGACAGCACCGAGAAGCCGTCGAGCATCGGCAGCGTGGCCCAGCCCAGCATGAACATGTCGGTCTCATTGGCGCGGGCGCGCTCGAAGTGGATCGCCTTGGTCTCTGCCGTGAGGTCTGCCTTGACGCCGACGCGGGCAAACATCGCCGCCAGCGCCTGACAGATCGCCGCGTCGTTGACGTAGCGGTCATTGGGGCAGTTCATGTTCAGGCTGAAGCCTTCGGGGTATCCGGCATCGGCCAGCATCTGCTTGGCCTTTTCGGGATCATAGGCGGGGATTTCATCGACCCCTTCGTCAAAGCCCGGCACCTGCGGGGCCACCAAACCGCCGAGGTTGCGGGATTTGCCGCGCATGATCTTGTCGCGCAGCAGGTCATAGCTGATGGCATGAACCAGCGCCTGACGAACCTCGACCTTTTGCAGCGGGTTGTCGTCTTGGTTGGGGTTGTTCGACGTGTCGGACATGTTGATGCCCATCATGATCGCGCGCAGGCCCGGCGCTTCGAGCACATGCATGCCCTCGGTCGCCTCGATCCGCTTGGCGTCTTGCAAGGGCGAGGGCACGATCATGTCCAGCTCGCCCGAGAGCATTGCCGCCACGCGGGTCGCATCGGAGTTGATCGGGTTCAACTCGATCCGGGTCAGGTTGTGCTGCGGCTCGTCCCACCAATCCTCGTTCACGGTCAGCACGGTCTGCGCGTCCGGGGTGCGGGATTCAAAGCGGAAGGGGCCGGTGCCATTGGCGTTGGAGGTGGTGTAGCCCTCTTCGCCTTTCTGAGCGTCGATCGGGTCAAGCGCATCATGTTCTTCGAGCCAGCCGCTGTCGAAAATCAGCACATTGGTCAGGAAGTTGTTCAAAAGCGGGTTCGGGCCGTCGAGCATCAGATCGACGGTCATCTCATCGACCATCTTGGCATCGACCAGACCGGCGATATTGCCGCGAATGGGGGAATCTTCATGTGCCGCCCGTTTGACCGAGGCCACCACGTCTTCGGCTGAGAAATCCTGCCCGTCGTGGAACTTGATCCCCTCGCGCAGCTTGTAGCGCACGGTGGTCTCATCGATCTGCTCCCAACTGGTGGCGAGCGCCGGTTCGATCTTGAGGTCCGCGTCATAGCGGACCAGCGCCTCATAGACGTGGTTCAAGAAAGAGACGGTGAAACTGTCGGTCATCGAATGTGGGTCGAGACCGTAGAGGTCGCCATTGGTGCCAAGGCGGAAGGTCTCACCCTGCGCCATGCCAGCGCAGCTGAGCGCCAGAGCCGAGGTAAATAGAAATTTGCGCGGTGTCATTGTTATCTCCCTGTTCGTGCCGCCCTGCGAGCACAGCGGACCTGCATCACAGCGACTAAAGCTAGGCTGGCATGATTCCATTTTTCTGTCTACAATTATTGTCAACAATCTGTGCTGACATTAATTGCTTGCACTTTATCGGGCGTTTCGACGACTATTGAGGCAGATTTAGTAAATAAAGATTTGAGGGGGGCCGGTAGGTGACAGGAGCAAAGCTCACGGAGAAGCAGATCTATGAACGGATCTGGAAATCCATCGCCGAACGTCGCCTGCCGCCCGGCACGCGATTGAAAGAGGAACGGCTGTGCGAAATTTTCGGCGCCAGCCGTCCGCGCATTCGCCGGGCATTGGACCAACTGACCCATGACGGGTTGGTCAGCCACATCCCGAACCGCGGCGCCTTTGTCACCACACCATCGGTCGACGAAGCCCGCGATGTCTTTTTCACCCGCCGCGTCGTGGAACGCGGCGTGATCGAAGCGCTGAAGAAACACGGCGCGCAAGAGAAACTGGCCGCCTTGGAAGCCCATATCGCCGAAGAACGCGAAGCGCTGGCGGCAGGGGATACGGCGCGTATCATCCGGCTCTCGGGTGCCTTTCATATGCTGCTGGCCGAACTCGCCGCCTCTCCCCTCTTGGCCGATATCCTGCGCGACCTCGTCTCAAAAAGCACCTTGGTCACGGCCGTGTTCAAACCGAAATGCGATACGCAATGCGGCCCGGACGAACATGCCGCCATCGTGGCGGCCCTCGCCGCCGGGGATTTCGACACCGCGATGACAGAGATGGAGGCCCATCTTCTGGAAGCGGAACGCACTTTGAAACTTGAAGCCTCGCAAGACGGCGCTGCGGCGCAGGACGATGTCCTCGGGGCCGCGTTGAACGAGGACCTGTAATGACCAGCCATGCGATCACCCACACCACCGCGATCACGATGGACGCGGAGCGACGTGTCATCGACGATGCCACCGTGCTGTTCGAAAACGACCGCATCACCGCCGTCGGCCCTGCAGGCGATGTGCCCCTCCCCGACACCGCCGAGGTGATCGACGGGCGCGATATGATCACCCTGCCGGGGCTGATCGACAGCCATGCCCACGCGGGCCACGGGCTGACGCGCAACCTGGGCGGCGGCGATGGCGATGCGTGGTTTCAGGCCTGCGAGATGATCTACACCCGCGGCTCCACCCCCGCATTCTGGCAGGCCGAAGCCCGGCTTTCGGGGCTTGAGCGGCTGAAGGCGGGGATCACCACCTGCACGATGCTGCTTGGCGGCGGGGCAGATCATTACCGTACCGATACGGTCGAAGCGGGCAATCTGCATTGCGATGCCACGCGCGAGATTGGCATCCGAACGATGCTCGCCGCGGGCCTGAACCGCCGCCCCTTCCCCAAGCCCTACCGCAGTCTGGACCTTGACCGGGAGGTCAGCCTGTCCTTCGAGGATCAGCTGGAGGTCTGCGCTGAACTCGCGCAAACCAACGGGGATTTCCTGAACGATGGCGCGGGGGTCTGCCTCATCATGCCGGTCTATTCGCCCGAGGACTTTGCGCAGGCCCCCGAGGACATCCGCGCGATGTGCCGCGCCGCGATGGACCTGCGTGCAAAACATGGGCTGCTGTTCACTCAGGATGGGCACCGGTCCGGCTCCATCGCGCTGGCCGAAAACCTCGGCATTCTCGGCCCATGGGCCTATCTGTCCCATTCGGTCGACCTCACCCCCGAGGATATGGACGCGGCCAAACGCAGTGGCGCGTCGATCGTTCACAACCCCTCGGCGATCATGTCGGTTCTGGGCCGCTGCCCCGCGCCCGAACTGCGCGAAATGGGGGTGAACGTCGCCCTCGGCTCGGACGCCGCAGCGCCGGACCGGGGCTATGACATGTTCCGCCACATGGCCCAATGCCTGCACTACCACCGCCGCCACTTCCGCGACCCGGAGGTGATGATGCCGCGTGATGTCTTGGAAATGTGCACCATCGACGCCGCCAAGGCGATTGGGATGGAGGCGGACCTCGGCTCGCTCGAACCGGGCAAAAAGGCGGATATCGTCATGCTCGACCGCCGCAAACCGCATCTCTACCCGCCAATGATGCCCCTGACCACGGTCGCGCAGTTCGCCAATGCGGCGGATGTGCATACGGTCATCGTAAATGGGGAAGTCCGCATGAGAGACCGCAAAACGGCGCTGGACGAAGCCGGCATACTCGATGCCGCTGCGGGAGAACTGAATGCAGCCCTCGCCCGCTGCGACCTGTCGCATCTTCTCGTAGAATAACGAAATTCACGCGCGGAACGGTAAAGGCGAGGGGTCACCCCCTCGCCTTCCCTTGCGTTCAGTCGGGCTTGGCGCCTTCCGTTTCACGGGCAACATTGCTGTTCCAGATCGTGTGATCGACGCCATCGCCAAGCTCGGCATATTCGGCGATCCTGAACATCGGCTCTTTCCCCGCCTTGCGCTGCGCGAAATAGTCGCGCGTGAGTTTGGCGACGGTCTTGGACAGGATCAGGATGGCGATCAGGTTGACCGTCGCCATCAGCGCCATAGAGGCATCGGCGAAGTTGAACACGGTCGTGACCGCCTGCAACGAGCCCCAGACCACCATCGCGATCACAAGCGCCTTCAGCACGAGAAGCGGGATCCGCTTGCCCATCCCAAGGAACTCCATCGCGTTCTCGGCATAGGAATAATTCCCGATGATCGAGGTAAAGGCGAAGAACAAGATGGCGATCCCGACGAAGATCGGGCCGAATGCGCCGATATGCTGCTCCAGAGCGATCTGGGTCAGCGCCATGCCGGTCGCCGCACCTTCGGAATAGTCGACCACGCCCGAGAGCAGGATCATCAGCGCCGTGGCCGTGCAGATCACCAGCGTATCGATAAAGACGCCAAGCCCCTGCACCAGCCCTTGACTGGACGGATGGTGCGGATCGGGCACCGCGACGGCGGCGATGTTCGGGGCCGAGCCCATGCCCGCCTCATTCGAGAACAGACCGCGCTTGACGCCGTTGAGCAGGGCCACCATGAAGCCCCCCGTAAAGCCGCCCGCCGCCGCTTCGAAACCAAAGGCTGATTTGACGATCAAGGCCAGCATGGCGGGCACATCGGCGATGTTCAAAACCACGACGAGCAGTGCCACGACGATATAGAGCCCGGCCATGGCAGGAACGATCTTTTCCGCGACCCGCGCGATGGATTTGATCCCGCCGAAGATGACGATGCCCGCAAAACCGCCGACGACAAGGCCGGTGACGAGTTTGGGAATGGCAAAGGCTTCCTCCATCGCGACGGAGATCGAGTTTGCCTGCACCGCCGAGAAGATCAGGCCGAAGCTGATGATAAGGCAGACCGAAAAGACATAGCCCATGGCGTTCGACCCGATGCCCCGGGACATGTAGAAGGCCGGCCCGCCACGGTATTGCCCATCCGCGTTCCGAACCTTGTAAAGCTGCGCCAAGGTTGATTCCGCATAGGCCGTCGCCATGCCGACGAGCGCCACAACCCACATCCAAAACACAGCCCCCGGCCCGCCGAGATAGATCGCCACGGCCACCCCGGCGAGGTTGCCCGTACCGACCCGGCTGGCGAGAGAGATCGTCAGCGCCTGAAATGGTGAAATGCCCGCGGCGGAAGTGTCACGCGAGGATCTGACGACGCGAAAGAATTCGGCGAAATGCCGGAATTGCAGGAAACCAGTGCGCCAAGTGAAGTAAAGCCCAACAGCCAGCAGGCCATATACGAGGACGTAGCCCCATAAGACGGTGTTCAGGAAATCGACGATTGCGGTCATATTCTTGTCCCCCTCGTTTGCATGTTCAACAACTAACGCGTCGGCAGACAAGGGAAAGCATTAAACCGAAATGAAAACGCCCGGCGGGCGTCAGTATCGATCGCCGCGGGGCTGTACGCCACCGCACGAAAATGGGGTGTTACCTGCTACGCGGTCAGATGAATAGTGGCGCAGGCCGAAGGGCGGGCGCATGGCCCGCGCAAGCAAGCGACCACCTTCCCACCTTGTAAAACTGTACCAAGTTTTTCCCGTCATGAGATTCTGGATATTTTTATCCAGCAATATTAATGCCTTAAAAGCAACCAAAAATATCAGAACTTTAAGTTCTTCCCGTAACAAACCTAAGTTTTCCCGCCTCTTTCGAATTCCCGAACAAAAAAAAGGGTCCGCAATGCGGACCCTTGGCAAAAATCGTTAAAAGGAGATCAGATGGCGCGGCGCGCGAAGACCTCCGAAGGAGAGAGGACGATAGCTGCCAACCCACTTTTGTCAGGCCGCCGGGTAGTCCCCCCGTTTTTGCGGGGACTTGGTCGTAGAATTTACGCGGTCATTCTCAGTTTCTGGGCGGGGGTCATTCCGCCGTTGCCCATGTTTGGGCGCTCGTTGTTGTAAGACCAGAGCCACTCGGTGGCAATCTGCTGCACCAGGTCGATGGTTTCGAAGATGTGGAGGTCCAGTCACTCGTGCCGGACCGTCCGGTTGTAGCGCTCGACATAAGCGTTCTGCTGCGGTTTCCCCGGCAGTATGTGGGCCAAGGCGATGCCCTTGTTTTCGGCCCATTCCATGAGGGTGCTGCTGATGTATTCTGGGCCGTTGTCGACTCGTATGGTTCGAGGCGCACCACGCCATTCGATGATCTGGTTCAGCGCCCTGACGACGCGTTCCGCGGGTAGCGAGAGGTCGACCTCGATACCCAGCCCTTCACGGTTGAAGTCGTCCAGGACATTCAGCAGCCGGAACTGGCGACCGTCCCCGAGGCGATCTGCCATGAAGTCCATGGACCAGACTTCGTTCGGCTGTTCTGGCACGACCAACTCGTCGGGCTTCTCCCGTTTCAGCCGTTTGCGCGGCTTGATCCTGAGGTTCAGCTCCAGCTCGCGGTAGATCCGGTAGACCCGCTTGTGGTTCCAGCCATGGCCCTGGACATTGCGCAGGTAGAGAAAGCATAGGCCGAAGCCCCAGGTCTTCTTCGCCTTCGTCAGCCCAAGCAGCAGGTCGGCGATCTGCTCGTTCTCATCGTCCAGCTTCGGGCTGTATCGGTAGCAGGTTTCGCTGACATCAAATGCCCGGCACGATGAGACCATTGATCGCCATTGGTTCGAGAACAATGGTCGAATGCGATGCTGACGCCCTTCATCGCCACCGCTTTCACGGCCAACTCTCGGCGTTGAGCTGGCCGCTTCATTTTTTTCCGAGCGCCTCCTTCAGCAGGTCGTTTTGCATGCTGACATCAGCAAACATACGCTTCAGGCGGCGGTTCTCCTCGGCCATCGCGTTCGTGGTGCGCTCGGACCAATGGCGCTTACCACTCACTCTCGCTGGTCAGGCTCGCATCCATACCGCCATATTTGGCCCGCCATTTGTAAAGCGTGGCACTGCTCATGCCATGTTCACGGCACAACTCGGCAGCAGGAACGCCGCCTTCCATCTGGCGCAGCACGCCCATGATCTGGGCCTCGGTAAAACGTGTCCTCTTCATCGGAATCTCCTCGTTCATCCTGCCGAGAAAATTCTACTTCCGCATCCCCTTAACATCGGGGGGGGATTACCGGGGGGACCTCCCCCCCGGTTTGAGGAGCCCTATAATGCCTTTACGAAGCGACCATCCTTCATGATCGCGTTGATGTGCTCCCCCCGCCCGTCAAGTGTTAATTGTCATTGAGAACTGACTGTCATCAGACGCTGGGCATTGCGTGACAAAATGCCGATACGCCAGATCGCCCGGCGGACGGGTTCGTCTCAAAATACGATCAAGAAGTATCTGCGCGAAGGCGCGGTTTGCTGGCATTTACTGCAGCTTTTGCGTCATAACTGACGCGGAGATCGTTTAAGGGCCACGCCACCGAACCCTGGGTGAATTACCCAGGGCTTGAGTAGCAGGGCAATTATTGGACCGAAATGGTGCGCTTCGATAAGATCGATGTTTTCACATCAGCTCAATACCAAGGGCTCTTCCGATGCAAATCGAAAATCGACTAAGAATTTCGCGAACCTGCGAACGCCAACCCGGCGGTTTTCTGGCCTCCACATGAAATCCAACGGGGCGAGCGGCTCGGTCAGCGGTGAACTAACTTCTTTCAGCGCGCCCATTTGAATATCAGCCAAGAACACACTACGCGGTAGCAACGCGGCATAACCACAAGACATCAAAAGATCACGGGTTAGACTGGGGATATGCACGTCGATCTGACAAAGCTTCAAGGACGGCCAGTCATGTAGTGCGGCCCTGCTTTCAAGCTTGCTTCGCGCGATTGAGCCCACCCTGTGCAGCATCCAAGTCGCCTCAGAAAGGTCGCGATCGCTTGGGCTTTTACAGGACGTAAGCGGGTGCGAAGGCGCGCAAACAGTGGTCAGCATATCATCGACCAGTTTAACGAATGACCACCCCTCTGGGGCCGCAGCCGGGGCACGCATAAGGATGAGATCGCAGTTATTGTCCAGCGCGTCGCTTATCGAGTTTCCATCGCGCAGCGGAACGATATGAAGCTGGGTGTCGGGGTGCGTGCGGCTGAACGCGGACAGCATGTTCTGAAGCACACCGCCTACGCCGGCAGGACTTGCCGCAATACGAACGACGCCACCTTTCTGCTCCATCTCGTTCGCTATCCGCTCGGCCGCATCCCCTAGAATTGACAGAATTTGCTGTGCAGCCGGCAGAAGCTCTGCTCCGGCAGTTGTAAGGGTTACGCCGCGCGCATGGCGCAGGAAAAGCTTCACATCCATCAGGCGTTCTAATTCAGCCACTGTTTGCGACACCGCTGGCTGTGTCATGTTCAGCTGAATTGCCGCTTTTCGCATACTGCCAAATTCTGCGAGACCAATCAGAATATGCATATGTCGAAATTTCGCGCGAAGCGTGAAACGGTTAAGCAAGGTGGATGCGTTCACGCTCATGATATGCGTTATCCTTATCGACTATTTTTGTAAGTTATCGCCTGCTAGGGGAGCCTTGCAAGGCAATCTGCGGTACAGCGGGTCATATTGAGATGGCACCCTGTCCATCCATAGGTTCGAGGAGAATGGTGTTGCGGAAGACCTTCGGTATTTTGATGTGTTGTATCTGTCTGCCGAGCGGAGGGTTGCTGGCTGATGTTGGTAAGACCAAAGAGGAATACGCCGCTCTCGGGCGCGCCGCTGCGAAGGCGGGATTTGAAGGGTATGCATCACTTTGCGATCTTGAAAGGCCCATCCGCAATGTGAATGTTAAACGCGAGCGCAAGCCGCGACCAAGCGGCAAAAATGCACAGCGGCGCCCGACCAATAGGTATGAGTTCAAACCCATCCCGGCCACCCAAGTTTTCGACAATCTTTGGTTTCTCGGCACGCCGTCTGTTACAACCTGGCTGTATGGCACGCCCGAAGGCTATCTACTGATCGACGGGCTGGGAACGGATGAAGATGCGCAAAAGCATGTATTGGGCGCCATGCAAGATGCCGGGCTTGACCCTTCGGCGATTGAAGCAATCTTGGTCACCCACGGGCATGGCGATCACTATGGCGGCGCTGACTACCTTTCTAAGACCCTCAATGTGCCGATATTGATGACACAGGCTGATTGGGCGCTCGTCGGCGGGCTTGGCGTACACCCGCGCTTCGGACCCGCGCCGGAACGGGATAAGACCGTCGAAGACGGGCAGATTTTGGAGTTCGGCAGCTCCTCACTTCAGGTTCATGTCACACCAGGCCATACGCCGGGGACGGTCTCGCCGATATTCACGGTCTACGATGGGGAAGACACGCATTCTGCGTTGCTATGGGGCGGGACCGGGTTTAACTTCGGCCCATTCATCGAAGTGTTCGAGGACTACGCTGCCTCAGCGCGAAAGATGCGCCGGCACGCTCAGCGTGCGGATGTAGAGGTTTTCATTTCCGGTCATCCGGGGCGGGACGGCACGGTTAACCGCCTCAAGGAACTGCGCAGCCGCGCGCCGGGCGAGCCCCATCCTTTCGTCAGGCAACATGAAGGCGAGTTGTTCGACGTCTTGGAGAACTGCGCGCTTGCGCAGGCAGAGCGGTTTCGTGCGTCGGACCACAACCGATAAGCAATCTCGATACCCTAGCCTCGCAAATGATGGCAGGGCCACGTCTCTGCTCTTGTCCGATTTTTGGTCCCCTAATAAACGATCCTTAACGGCCCAGGCAGTGCCACAGCGCACGCCCCCAGGCGACGCCTACAATCCAGGATAGAACTATGCGCATTTTCTCACGGGCTTCCCAAGCCCTGTTGTCCACCACAATCCTTTTGACCAATCCAAGCCTGGCGTCGGCGCAGAATGCCGAAAGCTACGATTTGGGGGCCTTGGTCCTGTCTGCCGCGGGGGTGGCTACAGATCCGCTTACGGCACCTGCCAGCATTACCGTCCTCACCGGCGCCGACCTCGAAGCGGAAAGCTACACCGATCTGACTGATGCTGTCGAAGACGAGGCAGGGGTATTTGTCGACAACAACGACAACATTACCTTCCGCGGACTGCGGGCAGAGGACACTTTGATTTTGATCGATGGGCAGCGGGTAAATACACGCCAGTCGCGCACGAATGGCTCTGGCGGGATGGATCAGCTTTATGTTCCGCCCGCTTCGGCAATTGACCGCATTGAGGTCGTGCGCGGGCCGATGTCCTCGCTTTATGGATCAGAAGCGCTTGGCGGGGTGGTAAATATCATCACCAAACCGGTAGCCGAAGCTTGGACAGGCTCGCTGACTTTTGAAACTTTGGTCCCCGAAAGCTCGGAAGATCGGCGTTCGAACCAAGCCTCATTCTATTTCAGCGGTCCGTTGGTTCGGGATACCGTTGGGCTCAAACTCTGGGGGCGTACGCTGGGGCGCAATAGCAGCACTGATATCGACAGCAGCGACCGGGACCTAACTGATATCAACGCCGTTCTGAATTGGGCCATTGCGCCGGATCATGAACTTTCGCTAAGCTATGGACGCTCGGATACGACCAACGAAGACGAAGGGCTGCGCGGCTCGACAATCGTCTCAACCCTGCGCGATGATGAGCGCGAAACGCTTGGCTTAGGCTATGACGGGCGCCTAGGCGGATGGGACGTGGCAGCCCTATTGGCACGTGAGCAGGCAGAGCGGGCCACGCCCACCTCGTCGGTTGGGCGTATCATCGACTTTGAAACAACGACATTTGACATCAAAGCCTCACAAGAATTGGAGTGGCATGGCCTGCATCAATTCACGATTGGGGGGCAGTATCTGCGCTCTGACCTGACCGACCTGAATCTGGGGTCCACGAACACCAGTCAGCGGTTTGAATTCAGCAATGCTCAAAGCTCATTGTTTGTCGAAGATATCTGGTCCGTTACAGAGCGTTTCGATTTGACGCTAGGCGCCCGTTACACGGAAGACGAACGCTTTGGCGGCAAACTGACGCCGCGGGTTTGGGGGTCGTATGAACTCGCCTCGGGCCTTTACGTCAACGGGGGTATTTCCGGAGGATACAAGACACCGGAACTGCGGGATGCGAATGAAAACTACTACCTGCCGACAAACGGCAGTCGGAGTGGAGACGCAATCCAAGGCAATCCAGATCTCAAGGCCGAGAGCAGCAAGAACTACGAGCTTGGCCTGCGCTTTGATAACGGTCAGACCAAAGTCTTAGCTACGATGTTTCAGATTGATTTCGACGACAAGATCGACAGCCAACTCGTGACCGTAGGTGGTGCTCCGCAGGGGGGTGATCTTTACCGCTATGTAAACGTCGACAATGTGCGCAACCGGGGGCTTGAATTCATCGCCGGGCACTTTCTGACCAAGGATCTTGAGCTTAGTGGCAGTGTTACCCTGCTTGACTCCGAACAGCGCAGCGGTGTATTCGCAGGGCAACCTTTGAACCGCACGCCTGAGACCCAAGCCAAGCTCCGTCTTGATTGGCAGTCGCCTTTGCCAGAACTCGCACTTTGGGGCACGGCGAATTACATCGGCTCATCTTCGTCAGCTTCGCAAGACAGGTCCGGCGCGGTGGTTGTTAGCAACTATGATAGCTACGCCACGCTTGATATCGGCGCCAACTACAGGGTGAATGACCGGGTCAATCTCAGCGGCGCGATCTATAATCTTACAGATCGCGACATCAACAGTGAGGACCATGGCAAAACCCAGAACGGCAGGACGTTCTGGGTCAGCTTAACGACAAAGTTCTAGGCGAGACCGTAGCAAGGCTGTGCAGGGGTTAATCGCCCCCCTGCGCAGCCGGGCTTGGAGCTCCACGCCCCTTCTGCATCACCGCCAAAACGAGGGCGAGCCCCAGACCGATGGCATCAGTCAACCAGCCGCCCGCAATCATCGTAAGGCCAGCCACAATCAGAACCGCCCTGACTGCATTACCTGCGAGGCCGAAGAACCAGCCTTGCACAGCGCAGGACAGTAGGTAGACGCCGATGATCGCCGTGACCGAGATATGGAAAATCTCAAACGCGTTGCCCTGTAACAGCATGGCGGGCGAGTAGAAGAACATATAAGGCACGACAAAGGCTGCGAGACCGATCTTGAAGCTCTCAAAGCTGGTGCGGATAGGGTTCGATCCCGCTAAGGCTGATCCCGCATAGGCGGCAAGGGCAACAGGGGGTGTGATCGCGCTCATGACAGCAAAGTAGAAGATGAAAAGATGCGCGGTCAACGGTGCGACGCCAAGGTTTATGACCCCCGGCGCGATGACACTGGCGGCAACGGCATAGGCTGCTGTCGTTGGCATTCCCATGCCGAGGATGATCGAAACTACCATAGCAAAAAACAGCGCAAGGATCTGACTTTGATCGGCCAAGGTCAGCAGTACCGTCGAAAAGCGCGAACCAATGCCCGTGAGCGCAATCACACCCACGATAATTCCCGCTGTGGCGCAGACAGCCACCAATTGCAGTACCATGCGCGCGCCGCTGTCGAGCGCTTGGAACAATTGTCGTGGCCCCATGCGATGGGGCGTCAACCACGATACTACTGCCGCCGTGATCATCGCCAAAGTGCCACAGCGGATGACTGAATACCCCGCGAACAAAGCGTAAATCAGCACCAAGATCGGCATAAAGAGATAGACCTGCCGGATCAATTTGCCGAGCTTTGGCAGTTGATCTCGTGGAAGGCCCTGCATACCCGACCGTTTGGCTGCAAGGTCCACCATGAAATAGACCGAAATAAAGTACAGCACGGCGGGAATGATCGCGGCATAGACAATCTCCATATAGGAAATGCCGGTAATTTCAGCCATGATAAAGGCGCCCGCTCCCATGATCGGCGGCATGATCTGCCCTCCGGTGGAAGCTGCCGCTTCGACCGCAGCAGAGGTCTGGGGTTTGTAGCCGACCTTCTTCATCATCGGAATAGTAAGAGATCCCGTTGCCACGACGTTGCCCGCCGAGGTGCCATTGATCATGCCCATCAGTCCCGAGGCAAAGATTGCAACTTTTGCGGGTCCGCCACGCCGATGGCCGGCGGCCGCGAATGCAAGGTTGACGAAGTACTCCCCAACGCGGGTTGTCTGCAAAAAAGCCGCGAAAACCACAAACAGAATGATATATGTCGAAGAGATTGCAATTGGTGCGCCCAATACGCCGTTATCGGTAAAGATGTAGGAGAAGAAACGCTTTACGTCATAGCCCCGATGCTCGAAAATTCCGGGCAGCCATGGCCCGGCGAACGCGTAAGCAACAAAGACGCCAGCAATGAACACAAGCGCCAGCCCAGCGACACGGCGGGTCAGTTCAATAATGAGCTACCCCCGGAAATTCGGACACTGACATAAGCTACGATTTGCAGTCTGCTGATCTTCGACGAGAAGGAGATCA